>NZ_JBFAAF010000007.1:0-167204 GCF_040639595.1 Micromonospora sp. NPDC023814 | reverse complement strand
CCGGCGGGCGGGCTCCCGGTCACGCCGCCCACCGGCCCGACGAGGCGACCCCGGCGGGCCGGACGGTCAGCCCACCGTGTCGGTGCGACGGGCCTCGAGCAGGAGCGCGTAGTGCAGCACACGGCGCTTCGGGGCCGTTTCCAGGTACTCGTGGGCGAGCAGTTCGCCGGTCGACGGGTCGAAGACCAGCAGCATCTGCGCCCGCTCCGGGATCAGCCTCTGGCCCGCCGGCGGGACGAGGTCGGCGGTGACGGCCACGCCCTGGCGACCGGCCCGGTCGACGACCCGGCCGCGCCACACGAAGCCGGGCTTGTCGGCCAGGATGGTGAGGAGGTCGGCCCGGGTCCGCCGCGGCACCAGGTAGCTGCTGTAGAGGTGGTACGCGCGCATGGCCACGTCGCCCGCCGACTGGTCGATCCGGAGCCAGCGCGCGAGTTCCGCCCGGTCGGCCGGCAACCGCCGGGCCACTGGGTCGGGCGGAATCTCGGCGATCCCTGGCGGCCGCCTGGTGGCGGAGGGGTTGGCACTGGGCGACTGTGGCCGCGTGGACCAGTATTCCCGGGACGCCGGGTCGGGGAACTCGACGCCCAAGACCCGATCGTCCTGCCAGCGGCGGCCGTCGTCCGCCACCCATTCGCGACGTTCCTGCACGTAGCTCATCATGTGCCCCTCGGGCGAAAACGCGGTCGGGCTGCCCCAGGACTTGGTGTGGTGGTAGGAGTAGGGGCCAGTGGCGCCTTCGTGTGGTGCGTCCACGATGCGCGCGGCGAGCGCCCGCAGGTGCCGCCCGGCCGGTTCGGCGGCGGCGATCTCGTAGGACACCGGCTGAAGCACGGTCCCGGCGACCGGCTGCGCGGGTGCCGGGGTGACGGGCACAGGCCCGTCCCGCAGCACCTGCGCCACCCCGGCGGAGCCGAGCGCGGCCACCGCGGCGGCTGCGCCGACCAGCACGGTGCGCCGGGGCGCGGCCCGCCGTACCGGCCCGGCCGGAATGGCGGTCGCGTCCTCCGCGCGGAGGATCAGGTCGCGGGCGGCGAGGGGCGACGGCGGTACGACGGCGTCGCGCGCCGGGTCGGCCGGGCCCAGAAGATCCCGGATCTGCTGCTTGGTGTGCATGGTGCTCCTCTCAGACGTGGGCGGACGCCGGCCGGGCGTCGCGGGCGGGGGTGGGGGCGGCCAGGGCGGAACGCAGTCGGCGCCGGGCCCGGTAGAGCCGCACGGCGGCGGCGGACCGGGTGCAGCCCAGGACGACGGCGGCATCCACGACGCTCAGGTCCTCCCAGCCGACCAACCGGAGGATCTCCTGGTCGGCTTCGGGCAGCGTGCGCAGCGCCCGGTGCAGGTCGAGCACCGGCGCGACGGCGTCGGGCTCGACGATTCGTGCCGGTACGTGGTCCGCCTCGGCGAGCGGGAGCAGGCTCGGACCGCCGCGCCGGGACCGCCACCGGTTCGCCACCACGTGACGCGCGACGGCGTAGAGCCACGGGAGGGCGCGTTCGGGCACCTCGCCGCGCCGCCGCCAGACGACGACGAACACGTCTTGGGCGAGTTCGGCCGCCGCGTCGGCATCGGGAAGCCGGCGCAGGCCATACCTGACGATGTCCGGGTAGTGCGTGGCGTAGAGGCTGGTGAACCAGCCCTCGCCCCGCTCACCCACGGGTTTCATCTGATCGATCTCCCGACCGCAGTTCCTGACAGGGACACCACGTATGTGTCGCGGGCGGGGCGGATCGTTACGGCGGGGTGGAAAGTCACCGGCCGGGGCGGGACGGCCTGTCGGCCGGGTGGAGGGTCACCGGCCGGGGCGGGACGGCCTGTCGGCCGGAGGCACCCGCCCCGGCGATACCGGGGCGGGTGGCGTGGTGTGGGGGCTCCGCCTAGAAGCGGGGCATGCCGCCGAACTGGCGGTCGCCGGCGTCGCCGAGACCCGGCACGATGAACTTCTGGTCGTTGAGGCCCTCGTCGATCGAGGCGGTGACCAGGCGCAGCGGCAGGCCGGAGCGCTCCAGCCGCTCGATGCCGACGGGCGCGGCGAGCACGCAGAGCACGGTGATGTCGGTGCAGCCCCGGTCGGCCAGCAGCCGGCAGCAGTGCTCCAGCGAGCCGCCGGTGGCGAGCATCGGGTCGAGCACCAGCACCGGCAGCCCACTCAGGTCGCGCGGCAGCGACTCCATGTAGGCGCGCGGCTCGTACGTCTCCTCGTCGCGGGCCAGGCCGACGAAGCCCATCGACGACTCCGGCAGCAGGCCGAGCGCGGCGTCGGCCATCCCCAGGCCGGCCCGCAGCACCGGCACCAGCAGCGGCGGGTTCGCCAGCCGGGTGCCCTCGGTGCCGGTGACGGGGGTCTGCACCGGGTACTTCTCGATCGGGAACGAGCGCGCGGCCTCGTACACCAGCATGGTGGTGAGTTCGTGCAGCGCCGCCCGGAACGAGGAGGAGTCGGTGCGCGCGTCCCGCATGGCGGTCAGCCGCGACTGGGCGAGCGGATGGTCAATGACGTGTACGTCCACGATCGCTCAACCTACCGGTCCGCCCGCGCCCGCACTGCGAGTGCGGGCGGAGCAGGACGTCGCTCACCACCCGGATCGACCGACGGCACCGTGACCAAGATCACGCGTCGGTCGGATGCGTAGACTTCGAGGTATGACGGCGACAGCGACGTCGACCCGGTCGGAACTCTCCGAGCTGGGACGATCCGAGACCGCTCTGCGGACCTTCCTGCACGGCCTGCCCGGCGTGGACCAGGTCGGCGCGGAGCAGCGGGCGGCACAGCTCGGCACCCGCTCCATCAAGACCACCGCCAAGGCGCAGGCCATCGACCTGGCGATCCGGATGGTCGACCTGACCACCCTGGAGGGGGCGGACACCCCCGGCAAGGTGCGGGCCCTCGCGGCCAAGGCGCTGCGCCCCGACCCGGCCGACCCGTCCTGCCCGCACGTCGGGGCGGTCTGCGTCTATCCCGCGATGGTCCCGCACGTCGCCGAGGTGCTGCGCGGAAGCGCGGTGCACCTGGCCAGCGTGGCGACCGCGTTCCCGTCGGGTCAGGCGCCGCTGGAGGTCAAGCTCGCCGACACCCGGGCCGCCGTCGCGGCCGGCGCCGACGAGATCGACATGGTGATCAACCGGGGCGCGTTCCTGGCCGGCCGCTACAAGGAGGTCTACGACGAGATCGTAGCGATCAAGGAGGCCTGCGGCAGTGCTGATGCCGGTCGCCAGGGGCGACCGCGAGCCCACCTCAAGGTGATCCTGGAGACCGGCGAGCTGGCCACGTACGACAACGTGCGCCGCGCCTCCTGGCTGGCGATGCTGGCCGGCGGCGACTTCATCAAGACCTCCACCGGCAAGGTCCCGGTGGCCGCCACCCCGCCGGTGACCCTGGTGATGCTGGAGGCCGTCCGCGACTTCCGCGCCGCCACCGGCCGGCAGGTCGGCGTGAAGCCGGCCGGCGGCATCAAGACCACCAAGGACGCGATCAAGTACCTGGTGATGGTCAACGAGACCGTCGGCCCCGACTGGCTGGACCCGGACTGGTTCCGGTTCGGCGCCTCCAGCCTGCTCAACGACCTGCTCATGCAGCGCACCAAGCTGACGACCGGCACCTACTCCGGTCCCGACTACTTCACCCTGGACTGAGAGCCGATGTTCGAATACGCACCCGCCCCCGAGTCGCGCTCGGTGGTGGACATCAAGCCCTCGTACGGGCTCTTCGTCGACGGGAAGTTCGTCGACCCGACCGACGGCGGCGGCTTCAAGTCGATCAACCCGGCCTCAGAGGAGGTGCTCGCCGAGGTCGCCGAGGCCGGCGCGCAGGACGTGGACCGTGCCGTCCGCGCCGCCCGGCAGGCGTACGAGAAGGTCTGGGGTCCGATGCCGGGCCGGGACCGGGCCAAGTACCTGTTCCGGATCGCCCGGATCATCCAGGAGCGCTCCCGCGAGCTGGCGGTGCTGGAGTCGCTGGACAACGGCAAGCCGATCAAGGAGTCCCGGGACGTCGACCTGCCCCTGGTCGCCGCGCACTTCTTCTACTACGCCGGCTGGGCCGACAAGCTCCCGTACGCCGGCTTCGGCGCGAACCCGCAGCCGCTCGGCGTGGCCGCGCAGGTCATCCCGTGGAACTTCCCGCTGCTGATGCTGGCCTGGAAGATCGCCCCGGCCCTCGCCGCCGGCAACACGGTCGTGCTCAAGCCGGCCGAGACGACCCCGCTGACCGCGCTGCTGTTCGCCGAGATCTGCCAGCAGGCCGACCTGCCGGCCGGCGTGGTCAACATCGTCACCGGCGCCGGCGAGACCGGCCGCGCGCTGGTCGAGCACCCCGGCGTGGACAAGGTCGCCTTCACCGGCTCGACCGAGGTCGGCCGGGCGATCGCCCGCTCGGTCGCCGGCACCCGCAAGAAGCTCACCCTGGAGCTGGGCGGCAAGGCGGCCAACATCGTCTTCGACGACGCCCCCGTCGACCAGGCGGTCGAGGGGATCGTCAACGGCATCTTCTTCAACCAGGGGCACGTCTGCTGCGCCGGCTCCCGCCTGCTGGTCCAGGAGTCCGTCGCCGACCGGGTGCTGGAGTCGTTGAAGCGGCGGATGGCCCAGCTCAGGGTCGGCGACCCGCTGGACAAGAACACCGACATCGGCGCGATCAACTCGGCCGCCCAGCTCGCGCGGATCCGGGAGCTGTCCGAGGCCGGGTCCGCCGAGGGCGCCGAGCGCTGGTCGCCGCCGTGCGAGCTGCCCGAGCGCGGCTTCTGGTTCGCGCCGACGATCTTCACCGGGGTCACCCAGGCACACCGGATCGCCCGGGAGGAGATCTTCGGCCCGGTGCTGTCCGTGCTGACGTTCCGCACCCCGGCCGAGGCCGTCGAAAAGGCCAACAACACGCCGTACGGGCTGTCGGCCGGGATCTGGACCGACAAGGGCTCCCGGATCCTGTGGATGGCCGACCGGCTGCGCGCCGGCGTGGTCTGGGCCAACACGTTCAACAAGTTCGACCCCACCTCGCCGTTCGGCGGCTACAAGGAGTCGGGCTACGGTCGCGAGGGCGGCCGGCACGGGCTGGAGGGCTACCTCAATGTCTGAGCGGGTCGCGGTACGCAAGACGTACAAGCTCTTCATCGGCGGGAAGTTCCCGCGCAGCGAGTCGGGACGGTCGTATCTCGTGCAGGACTCGAATGTCTCCCTGGCCTCCCGCAAGGACGCGCGGGACGCCGTCGTCGCCGCCCGCGCCGCCGTGAAGGGCTGGGCCGGGGCGACCGCGTACAACCGGGGTCAGATCCTCTACCGGGTGGCCGAGATGCTGGAGGGGCGGCGCGAGCAGTTCGTCGCCCTCGGCGTGCCCGGCGACGAGGTGGACGCGGCGGTCGACCGCTGGGTCTGGTACGCGGGCTGGTCCGACAAGCTCCCCCAGGTGTACGGCGGCGCCAACCCGGTCGCCGGGCCCTACTTCAACCTCTCGTCGCCGGAACCGACCGGCGTCGTGGCCGTGGTCGCCCCCGCGGCGCCGGCGCTGCTCGGCCTGGTCAGCGTGATCGCCCCGGCGATCGTCACCGGCAACACCGTCGTGGTGGCGGCCTCGCCGGCGGCGCCACTGGCCGCGGTGACCCTGGCCGAGGTGCTGGCCACCTCCGACCTGCCGGGCGGGGTGGTCAACATCCTGACCGGCCGCCTGTCGGAGACCGTGCCGACGCTGGCGAGCCACATGGACGTCAACGCGATCGACCTGACCGGGGTGACCGACGCCGAACTGGCGGCGGAGCTGGAGGTCAAGGCGGCGGAGAACCTGAAGCGGGTGCTCCGGCCGGCCCCGGCCGACCACGACTGGTTCGCCGACCCGGGGATCACGCGGATGACCAGCCTCCTGGAGACGAAGACGGTCTGGCATCCCAAGGGGGTGTGACGGTCCCTGTCCTGGGTTTTCCGGGGAGCCCCGCCCGCTCCGGGCGGTCAGGCTTGATCCCTGCGCGGGCGGGGCTCCCCGGAAAACCGTCCGTGGCCAGGTCCGCGGAAGGGGGTCGGGCTCAGGTGTACTGCCCGGGGAGGGTCGGGCTCAGGTGTGCCGCCCCGGGAGGGGCGGCTCGGGTGGGCTGCCCTGGGAAGGTCTACTACCAGGGGTAGGATTGCGGCGTGACTCGGCTTGGTGATCTCGAACGTGCGGTGATGGACGTGCTGTGGGACTCGGTCCCCGCCGCGTCGGACGGGATCACCGTGCGCGAGGTGGCCGACGCGCTGGACGGCCGCGAGCTGGCGTACACCACGGTGATGACCGTGCTGGACCGGCTGGCCGGCAAGGGCATGGTGCAGCGCGAGCGGGAGGGGCGGGCCTGGCGCTACCGGGCCGCCGCCAGCCGCGAGGCGCACATCGCCCAGCTCATGCTCGACGCCCTCGACCTCGGCGGCAGCCGGGACGCCGCGCTGGTGCGCTTCGCCCACTCGGTGACCGGCACCGAGGCCGAGGTGCTGCGCGCCGCGCTGGCCGCCGAGGCCGCCGGCGGCATGCCGGCTGCTCCGGGTGAGCTGACCGACCGGGTCGAGGCGCCGACCGACCGGGTCGTCCGCCCGCCCGTCGCCGACGAGGTCGCGGACCGGTAGGGCGACGGCCGTGGCGTACGCTCTGCACTTCGCCGCGTCGATGCTGGCCTGCCTGCTGACCGCGCAGGTGCTGGCCCGCTCCACCTGGCCGTGGCGCAGCCCCCGGGTCGCGATCCTCTGCTGGCAGGCGATCGGGCTGGCACTCGGCCTCTCCGAGGTGGGCCTGCCGATCGCGGTGGGTCTGGCTCCGTACGAGCGGCCGACCGGGAGCGCGCTGCTGGCCCTGGGCGGCGATCTGGTGCACGGCACCCTGCCGCCCGGGCTCGGGGCCGTCCAGTTGAGCCTGGTCGCCTTCGGCTTCGGCATCGGCGCCGTGCTGCTGACCGCGACCGTACGCACCCTGCTCCACACGGTGCGCGCCCAGCGCCGGCACCGGGACCTGCTCGCCCTGGTGGCCCGGAACGACCCGGCGGCGCCCGGCGCGCTCGTGCTCGACCACCCGAGCGCGGCGGCGTACTGCCTGCCGGGAGTGAAACCGCAGGTGGTGGTCAGCGCCGGGACGCTCAGCCTGCTGGACCGCGCCGAGCTGGCGGCGGTGCTCAGCCACGAGCGGGCCCACGCCCAGGAACGGCACGACCTCGTGCTGCTCCCGTTCACCGCGCTCTGCCGGGCGCTGCCCTGGTTCGGCTGGGTGCGCGGGATCCACGAGCGGGTCGCGCTGCTGGTCGAGATGCGCGCCGACGACAAGGCCCGGGAGGCGCACCCCGAGGCGCTGGGCCGCGCGCTGCGCCGGTTCGCCGCAGCCGGAAGTCGGATCACTCCGGCCGGCGCCCTCGGTCTCGGCGACCGTGACCTGGACGTCCGGGTGCAGCGCCTGCTGGTCGCCGACCGGCCGCCCCGGGTGCTCGGTGCCGTCGCCCTGTCGGTGGCCACCACGCTGGCCGCCCTGCCGGTCTCGCTCTTCCTCAGCTGATCCGGCGCATCGGATGCGCCCCCCAAACTACTACGCCTTGCCGTACCGTCGTCTACTACGAAGTGTAGTAGTTATACGTAGAGAAACTACGTGTAGGCTCGCTACGACAAGTGAGCCGACAGTACGGAGAGCCGGCCATGGACACGCTGCTCCTCGCCCGCCTGCAGTTCGCCACCACCACCTCGATCCACTTCCTGTTCGTGGTGGTCACCCTCGGCCTGGTCACCCTGCTCGTGGGGTTGCAGACCACCGCCGTGCTGACCGGCAAGCCGGTCTACGAGCGGCTGACCCGCTTCTGGGGCCAGCTCTACGTGATCAACTACGTGCTCGGCATCGCCACCGGCATAGTGATGGAGTTCCAGTTCGGGCTGAACTGGAGCGGCCTGTCGCGCTACGTCGGCAACGTCTTCGGGGCGCCGCTGGCCATCGAGACGCTGGTCGCGTTCTTCCTGGAGTCGACGTTCCTCGGCATGTGGATCTTCGGCTGGCACCGGCTGCGCAAGGGCGTCCACCTCGCCCTGCTCTGGGGCGTCGCGCTCACCGCGTACGCCTCGGCGTTCTGGATCATGGTGGCCAACTCCTGGCTCCAGAACCCGGTCGGCTACGAGGTGCGCGACGGCGTCGCCCACCTCACCGACTTCACCGCGCTGCTGACCAACCCCAGCCTCGGCATGGCCTTCGGCCACGTGGTCTTCGCCGCGCTGCTGGTCGGCGGGATGCTGATGGCAGCGGTCAGCGCCTGGCACCTGATCCGGCGCACCCCGGACTACGCGCTGTTCCGCACCTCGCTGCGGATCGGCCTGGTCACCGCGGCGCTGTCGATCACCATGGTGCAGGGCTTCGGCTTCGCCCAGTTCGGCCCGGTCGGGCAGGTGCAGCCCACCAAGTTCGGCGGAAGCCCCGCGGCGGACGCGCTGGTCGCCGACTGGACCGCGCGGTTCGGCCCCGGCGACTACAGCCCGCCCGTGCTGGCCAGCGTCGGCCTCGGCTTCATGATCCTGATCGGCTTCGGTCTCGGCCTGCTCTGGCTGCTGCTCCCCCTGCTCTGGCGGGACTGGGCCGTGCGGCTGCGCTTCCCGCTCTGGATCATCCTGCTCGCCCTGCCGCTGCCGTTCGTCGCGGTGATCCTCGGCTGGATCGCCCGCGAGGTCGGCCGCCAGCCCTGGGTCGCGTACGGGTTGCTGCCGGTGGACCGGGCGGTGTCGCCGGTCGACCCGTGGCTGATGCTCGCCTCGCTGATCGGATTCAGCCTGCTGCTCGGCACCCTCGCCGTCACCAACTGGGTCCTGCTGGCCCGGCACGCCGCCCGGGGCGCGCACGACCCCGCCCTGGGCCGCCCGCCGCAGCAGCCGCTGGCCGACCCCCGCCCCGAGCCCGCCTTCGCCTGAGGAGACGACGTGGAACTCGCCTGGTACGCCCTGCTCGGCCTCTTCTTCGCCACCTACCTGGTGCTCGGCGGCTACGACTACGGCGTCGGCCTGCTGCTCGCGCGGGGCGCCGACCCCGCCCGCCGCCGCGCCGCCCTGAACGCCGTCGGCCCGTTCTTCCTCGGCAACGAGGTCTGGCTGGTGGCCGCCGTCGGCATCCTGTTCGGCGCCTTCCCCGTGCTGGAGGGGGAACTGCTCTCCGGCTTCTACCCGGCCGTGGTCGGCGCGCTGACCGGGGTGATCCTGGTTACCGCCGGGGTGCAACTGCGCAGCCGTCCGGCCGGCCCACGGGCCCGCGCCGGCTGGGACCGGATCGTGGTCGTCGGCAGCCTGCTCGCCGCGCTCGGCTGGGGCGCCCTGCTGGCCGGGCTGCTCCAGGGCGTGCCGCTGCACGCCGACGGCCACGTCGCCGGGGTGAGCCACCTGTTCACCCCGTTCGTGGCCGCCACCGGCCTCGCCGTCGTCGCGCTGGTCGCCCTGCACGGTGCGACCTTCCTCACCCTCCGGCTGCCGGCCGCCGAGGCCGCGCCGGTCGGGCGGCTGGCCCGCCGGCTCGTCCCGGTGGCGCTCGTCGCCGTCGGCGCGGCCACCGCGCTCGGCCTGCTCTCCGCCGACGTACGCGCCGCCGCGCGGCAGCCCGCGGTGGGCGTACTGCTGCCGTTGCTGCTGGTGGCGGCGGTGCTGGCGGCCCGGGTAGCGCTCGGCCGGCGGCGGCCCGGGCTGGCCTTCGCCGCCACCGGGGCCGCCCTGGCGCTGCCGGTGGCGCTCGTCGGCGCGACCCTCTGGCCCTACGCGCTGGTCTCCACGGTCGACCCCGGCGCGTCCCTGACGGTGGCCGACGCGGCGGCGAGCACGCCCACGCTGCGGCTGCTGGGCTGGCTGACGGTGCCGCTCCTGCCGGCCCTACTAGGCTTTCAGGCGATGTGCTGGTGGGTTTTCCGGGGACGGACCGACGGCAGGGCACCGGTGTACTGGTGAACCGCCGTCCGTTCGACCCGCGTCTGCTGCGCCGGGTCCCCGCGGCCCGGCGCGACCTCGCCGTGCTCGCGCTGCTCGGCGTGCTGGCCGCGGGGCTGGTCGTCGCGCAGGCCACCGCGCTGGCCGCGCTGCTGGCGACCGGGTTCGACGGGCGGCTGGACCGGCCCGCCCTGGCCGGCTTCGTCGCCGCGGTGGCCGCCCGCTCGCTGCTGGTCTGGGCGCAGGGCACGGTGTCGGCGCGGGTCGCGGCGACGGTCAAGGCGGCGCTGCGCGAGGAACTGCTGGGGGCGGTCGGGCGGCAGGGCCCCGGCTGGGTCGCCGGCCAGCGCGCCGGGCAACTCGCCACGCTGGCCGGGCGCGGGCTGGACGCGCTGGACGCCTACTTCACCGGCTACCTGCCGCAGCTCGTGCTGAGCGTCACCGTGCCGGTCGCCGTGCTGGCGCGGGTCTTCGTCGCCGACTGGAGTTCGGCGCTGATCATCGCGGCCACCCTGCCGCTGATCCCGATCTTCGGCGCGCTGCTCGGCTGGCAGGCGCAGGCCGCCACCGAGCGGCAGTGGCGGCGGCTCTCCCTGCTCGGCGGGCACTTCCTCGACATGGTCGCCGGGCTGCCCACGCTGCGCGCGTTCGGCCGGGCCCGAGCGCAGACCGACGCCGTCCGCCGGATGGCCGACGGGCACCGGGTGGCGACCATGAAGACGCTGCGGATCGCGTTCCTCTCCGCCCTGGTGCTGGAACTGGTCGCCACCCTCTCGGTGGCACTGGTCGCCGTGCCGGTGGGCGTACGGCTGCTCGGCGGCGGCCTGACCCTGCAGACCGCGCTGCTGGTGCTGCTGCTCACGCCGGAGGCGTACCTGCCGCTACGGGCGGCCGGCAGCCGGTTCCACGCCAGCATGGAGGGCCTGACCGCGCTGGACGAGGCACTGACCCTCTCGGCCGCCGCCCCCGCACCGGTCGCACCCGGCGGGGGCGCGGCGACGCCGGACGGCCGGGGCGAGATCCGGTTCGAGTCGGTGACCGTCGCGTACGAGCGGACCACCGCGCTGCGCGACGTCACGCTGACCATCCGGCCGGGCGAACGCGTCGCGGTCGTCGGCCCGAGCGGCGCCGGCAAGAGCACGCTGCTCGGCCTGCTGCTCGGCTTCGTGGCCCCGACCGCCGGCCGGGTCACCGTCGGCGGGGTGGACCTGACCGGCACGGACCTGGACGCCTGGCGCCGCCAGGTCGCCTGGGTGCCGCAGCGGGCCCACCTCTTCGCCGCCTCGCTGGCCGACAACATCCGGCTCGGCGCCCCCGACACCCCGGACGCGGCCCTCGCCACCGCCGTCCGCGACGCCGCCCTGGACGACGTGGTCGCCGGCCTGCCCGACGGGCTCGCCACCGTGCTCGGCGAGCGCGGGCACGGCCTGTCCAGCGGGCAGCGGCAGCGGGTCGCGCTGGCCCGCGCGTTCCTGCGGGACGCCCCGGTGGTGCTGCTCGACGAGCCGACCGCCCGGCTGGACACCGCGAGCGAGGCCGTCGTCCTCGACGCCACCCGTCGGCTGGTGGCCGGGCGGACGGCCCTGCTGGTGGCGCACCGGCCGGCGCTGCTCGCCGACGCGGACCGGATCCTGCGGATCGAGGACGGCCGGGTCACGGAGCTGACCCCGGCGGCGGCCGGGGAGGCGACCCGATGACCGACGAGCCGATGCCGCCCGGCGACTCCGCCGAGACCCGCGCCCGCTCCCCCGAGCGGACCGTGCTGCGGCTCGCCCGGCCGTACCTGAACCGGCTGCTCGGCGCGGGGCTGCTCGCCGCCGCCACCGAGTTCGCCGGCCTCGCCCTGATGGCCACCGCGACCTGGCTGCTGATGAGCGCCGCCGGACGGCCCCCGCTGGACCGCCTCACCGTGGCGATCGTCGCGGTCCGGGCGCTGGCGGTCGGCCGGGGCGTGCTCCGCTACACCGAGCGGCTCGCCGGGCACGACGCCGTGCTGCGGCTGATCACCGACGTCCGCGCCCGGGTATTCGCCAGCCTCGCCGCCCGGCCGACGCTCCGGCAGCACTCGGGCGACGCCCTGAGCCGGCTCGTCTCGGACGTGGAGGCGGTTCAGGACCTGCTGCTGCGAGTGCTGGTGCCGGCCTCGGCGGCGGCCCTGGTCAGCCTGGTCGCGGTCGGCGGGGCGGCGCTGGTCTCGCCGGCCGCCGCCGGGGCGCTCGCCGTCGGGCTGCTGGTCGCCGGGGTCGCGCTGCCCGCCCTGGCCACCGCGCTGACCCGGCGCGCCGCCGCCGAACTGGCGCCGCTGCGCGGGGCGCTCGCCACCGACGCGGTCGACCTCACCCACGGCGCCGCCGACCTGGCCGCGTTCGGCGCCACCGGGCAGGCGCTGGACGCGGCCCGGGAACGCGCGCGGCGCCTGGCCCGGCTGGAGCGGCGGCTCGCCGCCACCGGGTTCGCCGTCGACGCGGCCGGGGTGCTGGTGGCCGGGCTGACCGCCGGCGCGGTGGTGCTCGCCGCCCTGGCGGCGGACGTGGACGGGGTGCTGGTCGGCGTCCTGGCGGTCGGCACGCTCGCCGCCGTCGAGATCGCGCTGGCGCTGGTCGGGGCCGCCCGGCAGTGGACCCAGCTCCGCACCGGCCTTGCCCGGGTGGCCGCCCTGTTGGCGAAGGCGGACGAGGCGCCCGCGTCCGACGGGGCGCCGGTCGGCCCCGGGCCGTACGACGTGCGGTTCGATGAGCTGACCGTGCGCTACCGGGAGGGCGCCGCGCCCGCCCTGGACGGGCTCGACCTGGAGCTGCCGCCCGGCCGCCGGGTGGCCGTGGTCGGGCCGAGCGGTGCCGGCAAGAGCACCCTCGCCGCCGTCCTCACCGGCTCCGTACGCCCCGAACGCGGGCGGGTCACCCTGGACGGGCGGGACCTGTCGACGTACCGGGCCGGGGAGCTGCCCCGCGCGGTCGGCGGGTTGCTCGCCGAGGCGTACGTCTTCCACGCCACGGTGCGGGAGAACCTGCTGCTCGGGCGGCCCGACGCCGACGAGGACGAGCTGGCGGCGGCGACAGCGGCGGCCGGGCTGCTGGACTGGGTCCGCGCGCAGCCGGACGGCTGGGACACCGTGGTCGGCGAGGAGGGCGGTCAGCTCTCCGGCGGCCAGCGGCAGCGGCTCGCGCTGGCCCGGGCGCTGCTCGCCGCGCCGGGCGTGCTGGTGCTCGACGAGCCGACCGAGGGGCTCGACCCCGCCGCCGCCGACGCGGTGCTCGCCTCCGCGCTGGCGGCCACCCCGGCCGGGCACTCCGTGCTGCTGATCAGCCACCGGCTCAGCGGGCTGGCCGACCTCGACGAGATCGTGGTGCTGGACGCCGGCCGGGTGGCCCAGCGCGGCCGGCACGCGGACCTCGTCGCGGCCCCCGGCTGGTACCGGGACCAGTGGCTGCTCCAGGAGGCTGCCGAACGCGGGTACCTGGCGCTGCGCCCCTGAGCCCGGCACGCTCCTTTCCCCGGCCCGCACCTCCGGGTCGGGCCAGGGTTGTCCCGGACGCCGCCCGGCGGCCGCCCGTGACAGGGTGGTGCCATGCGGTGCGACGACGCGACCATGGTGGAGGAGCGGCTGCGGGAGCTGGACGGGTGCCTGCGCGGGCCGCGCCGGCTGAAGTCCGACCTGCTGACCGAGGCGCGGCACGGCCTGCTGGACGCCGTCGACGCGTACCGGGAGGACGGGCTGCCGGCGGCGGAGGCCCAGCGCCGGGCGGTGGCCGAGTTCGGCTCCGCGGCGCTGCTGGTCCCGGCCTACCAGGCGGAACTGGCGATGGGCGCGCTGCGCGGGCTGTCGCTGCGGGTGCTCGGGCTGGCCGCGGTCGCGTTCGTCGCCGGCGATCTCACCTGGCGGGGGGCGAGCTGGAGCGACGGGCCCCGCCCGCCGGCCGGCTACCAGTTCCTGTCGGCCTCGGTGAACTGGATCTGGATCGCCGCGTTCGTGCTGGCGGCGGTCGGGCTGCTGCTGGCCGGGGCCGGCCGGTGGGCGTTGCGCGGCAACGGCGCGGTCGGCCGGGCGGTGGGCGCGGCGCTGACCGGGGTCCTCGCCCTCGGCGTGCTGGCCGGCGCGGCCCTCTTCGCGTGGTCGATCGGGCTGTGGGAGGGCGCGCTCACCTGGCCGCCGATGCTCGTCGGGGCCGTGGCGGCCGCCGCCGGCTACGTGTGGCTCGGTCGGGCCGCCCGCACCTGGCTGCTCGCCGCCCGCTGACCCCGCGGGCCGACCGCCCGCGATCGCGGTGCCGGCCGTCGGCGGGCCCGGCCGGGCGTCGTCAGGCGGGCGCGGTGGGTGGGGCGTCGGTGTCGAGGAACCGGCCGACGGTGCTGCTGAACTCGCGCCACCCGGACCGCTCCCCGGCCAGCGCCCGCCGCCCCGCGTCGGTGAGCTGGTAGGTCCGCCGCTCGCGCCCGTTGACGGTGCTCCAGGTGCTGGCCACGTGGCCGGCCCGCTCAAGACGACGCAGCGCCGGGTAGATGGTGCCGGTGGGCAGGTCGAGCTGGCCGTCGCTGCGGTTCCGCAGCGCCTCGATGATCGCGTAGCCGTGCATCGAGCCCTGCTCCAGCACGGCGAGCAGCAGCGCGTCGAGGTGTCCGTGCAGCGCCTGGGCCTTCATGCGTAGAGAGGCTACTTGTTGGCGGGCCGCTCCGCCACCGGGGTGCGGCCACGGTCACCCGGAGTCGCCCACTAGGGTATGTGCCCAGAGTCACTCGTCGGCGGCGCACGTCGGCGGGTGGGCAACCCGAAGCACACGGAGGTCAGCGTGGCCCGCCAGTCGCCCCAACGGCCCGACGCCGACGAGCCCGAGCTCGACGACGTGGACGACACGGCCGAGTCCGACACCGCAACCGTCTCGGCCGAGGCCGCCCGCGCCCTCTGGGACGAGCTGCGGATCGACCCGGTGGAGATCGCGCTGCCCGCCGGCACCGGCTACACGCTCCGGGCGTACCGGCCGGCTCGGGAGCTGACCCCCACCGACGTCGCCGAGCGCGACCAGGACGACCCGTTCCTGGCCCGCCGCCAGGTCGTCGAGGAGGACGAGGACGACGAGACGGTCGTCATCCTCGACGAGGAGGTCGCCCAGGAGTTCGCCGAGAGCGACGAGGAGGACGGCAAGGCCCGCCGAGGCAAGGCCGACGACGAGGACGCCGAGGCGGCCGCCGAGGACGAGGCCGAGGACGAGGCGGGCGACGAGGAGGTCCCGGTCTTCCTCAGCCATCGCGGCAAGCTGCTGCTGTTCAAGACGCCCGAGTCGCTGGTCAGTTTCATCCGTTCCGGCGCGCCCAACGACCTGTCCCAACTGGACAGTTGGAGCGAGCTGTCCGAACGGGT
This sequence comes from Micromonospora sp. NPDC023814, assembly GCF_040639595.1. Taxonomy (NCBI): domain Bacteria; kingdom Bacillati; phylum Actinomycetota; class Actinomycetes; order Micromonosporales; family Micromonosporaceae; genus Micromonospora; species Micromonospora sp. NPDC023814. The sequence goes on along the minus strand of NZ_JBFAAF010000007.1, from coordinate 151,972 downwards.
GGAGCCGGCCGACATCGCGCCGTTGGACGAGGACATCTACGAGCTCGACCTGGTGGTGGAGAACCTCCGCGGCGGGCACGACACCTGGGACCCGACGCTGCTCATCGAGGCCGGCGAGGTGGCCCGTGACCTGGCGTACGCGCTGCGCCTGCCCGCGGTGCTGGACATGCTCTCCGCCGGTTCCAGCCTGGACGACCTGGACGAGGCGCTGCGCGCCACGGTCGACGGCGGCGTCGGTGGGTTCTTCGGCCGTCGGCGGCTGAAGAAAATCGGGGCACAAACCGCAAGTCTGGGTTGGCGCACCATTGTCGGCAAGATCTCTGCGGTCGTGGACTGGCGCGACTGACCCTTTACGGGGAGCATCAGTCTCTGGCAGAGAAAGCCTTGTGTCCCGGGAGGAGGACGACGCCGTGGCGCTCGTGCGCGTGTACTGCGGTCTGGCCTCGGCGGATCCGGCCGACCGACCGGCTTCGGCCGGTTCGACGCTGACGTCCGCTGTGGTCGACGACGCAGGCCGTCTGCTGCATGTCTGCGAGATCGGCGACGACCCGGCTGGCTACGCCCAGCTGGTCGCGCTGCTCGTGGAGCGGTCGGGCGGGCCGAGCGGTGCGGCGATCGCCGCCGACAGCGACGACCACACGGTCACCTCGCTGCTCAGCGCCGCGGGTCGCCCCCTGGCGATCGCCGACGACGACTCCGTCGACGACTTCGCCGAACGGTTCGCCGACGACGACTCCCTGGAGGAGATGCAGTCGCCCCCGGCCGAGCGGCGCGCCGTCGGCCTGGCCCGCGCCCTGCAGGCCGGCGCGCTCTCCGCCGTCACCCTCCCGGCCCCCCGGGACCTCGCCGGATACAAGCAGGTGCTCGCCGCGCACGCCGCGCTGGCCAGCGGGCGGCACTCCGCCGCCGTCGCGCTGCGCGAGGTGCTCCGCGAGCTCTACCCGGCCGCGTTACGCGCGTACCCGGACCCGGCCGAGCCGGTCTCGCTGGCCGTCCTGGACGCGCTGCCCGAGCCGGGCATGCTGAGCGGCCACGAGGTCCCGGTCGCCGCCGACGCGATCGCGGCGCAGCTCGCGGCCGACGGAGTCGCGGGCGCCGAGGAGCTCACCGACGCCGTGACGGCCCTGCGGGTCGCCATCAGCGAGACGCCGCGGCGCGCCACGGTCAACCGCGTCCTCACCTCCGCCGTGGCGGAGACCGTGCGGCAGGCCGTCGCCTCCGTCCGGGCGTGCGACGCCGGCTGCGAGGCCCTGGTCGGCGCGCTCAGCGCCCGCGCCGGCACGCCCGCCGCGGCGGCCCCCGGACGTCGGGCCGCGGCCCGACGCGGCGAGCCGATCGGCGACCTGCCCGGCCTCGCCCCCACCGGAGCGGGCCTGCGTCCCGTCCGGGCCACGGAGCCCGAGCCGGCCCCGTCCGGCGGTCGCCGGAGCCGGCCGGAACCCGTCTCCGGCGCGACGCCGCCCCCGGCGCCCCGGCCACTCGGCCCGCCGCCGGTCGCCCCGGCGCCCGTCGCGCCGCCGCCGGTCGCCCCGGCGCCGGTGACCCCGGCCGCGCTGGCCGGTCCCCCCGTCTCCGCGCCGCCCTCGCGGCCGGCCTCGGCGCCGAGCCGGATCGACGGCCCGACCAACCGCCCGGTCTCCGCGCCGCCGCCCCCGCCGCCCGGCATCACCCCGATCGCCCCGGCACAGCGCGGCACCGTGCCCCCGGCCGAGGCCGGGGAGCCGTTCCGGCCCACGCTGACCACCGCGGCGATCCAGAGCGCCCGCGCCGAGCGGCAGCGCACAGTGATCCCACCCCGGCCCAAGACCACCGGCGAGCCCCCCGCGCCCACGGGCGGCTTCAGCGCCACCGACCACAGCGTGCCCGTGCCCACGCCGCGGCCCGACCAGGAGTCCGCTCCCCCCGGGTCCCGGGCCAACTGGCCACTGGTCAACAACCCGGAGGACCCGTCCGACAGCCCGGCCAAGAACCCGGTCGGCGGCTCCTACGGCGACCGGGGCGGGAGCGGCATCGACGCGCCGACCGACCCGGGCGCCGAGCGTCGGGTCACCCCGCCCTGGCTCGCCGACGACCTGCCCCAGGAACCGCCGATGCTGCGCCTGGTCGAGCCGCCGCCGCTGGCCGACCGCGCGCTGCGCGGCGGGCCGGGCCAGGCCGCGGACCCGGAGACGCCGCCGCTGCGGCTGGTCGACCGCGAGGAGCCCGGCCGGCCGGCCCCCCGCGCCGAGCGCCCGGTGGCCGAGCACCGACCGGCGCCGCCCGTGGAGCGGCGGCCACCGCCGGTCTCCGACGAGGGCGACGGCGACCTGCTGATCTTCGCCCAGGCGAAGTCCGCCTGGTTCGTCGGGCACGCCGAGGAGTCCGACCTGGACTGGTCCACCACGGCCGACACCGGCTGGCAGGCCGCCGAGCAGGCCGCCCGCCCGGCGGTCGGCGCGGAGACCGCGGCCGGGCTGCCCAAGCGGGTCCCGCAGGCCAACCTCGTCCCGGGGTCGCCGTTGCGGGACGAGCGTCCACTGCGGATCGTCCGGGACGCGGCGAGCCTCGCCGAGAACACCACCGGCTACTTCCGCGGCTGGCGCCGCGGGCAGGAGATCGGCGGGTTCGCGGTGGGCGGCCGACCCGGCCGGGAGGCCGCCGGGGGCTGGGACTTCAGCCGCGACACCGGCGACCGCGACGACGACCGGGAATACGAGTACCGCTCCGCCGGCTACCGCTCCTGAGCGGGCAAACCGCCTTCCACCTGCGTGTTCCTGCCCACACCCGGATAATTTGACGCCGGGTCGCGGCGGCCGGGAGCATACCCGGCGGAACAGCCGGCGGCAGGGGTCGCCGGGGTGGGAAGGCGACTCGTGGCGACATCGGCAACCAACCCCTCCCTGCTCACCCGTCGCGGCCTGCTGGCCGCGACGGCGGGCAGTCTGCTGCTCAGCGCCTGCGGGCGCGGCGATGCGGATGCGGGGGATCCCGTCAGGACGGCCGCGCCGGGCGGTCAGGAACTGCTGATCGGGGCCAGCCTGGAGCTGACCGGGCCCGGTGCCGCGCTCGGCGTACTCCAACAGCGGGCGCTGGACATCACCGTCGAGGCGCTCAACGACAAGGGCGTGCCGGTCGGCAACCTGCGCCGCAACGTACGGCTGGAGGTGCGGGACAACGCCGGCGATCCCCGGCTGGCGGCCCGGCAGGCCACCGAACTGGCCCGCGACACCGGCGTGCACGCCCTGCTCGGCGGCACCATGGCCGAGACCTCGATCGCCCTCGCCGAGGTGGCGCAGCAGCAGCGGGTGCCGTTCCTCTCGCTCGGCTTCGGCGACGGCATCGTGCTGCCGCTGCCGCAGCGGACGTACGTCTACAAGCTGACCCCGGACGCCGGTGACATGGCCCGGCGGCTGGCCCGGCTGGTCGCCTCGCAGCGGCTGCGCCGGGTGGCGGTGCTGGCCGCGCACGGGCTGCACGGCGACTCCGGGGTACGGGCCATGACGGGGGCCCTGCGGACGGCCGGGGTGGAGCCGGCGGCCAGCATCCGGCTGCCCCGCACCGGCGAGGACTTCCGTCGCGCCGCCCGCTCGACGGCCGCCGCCCGCCCGGACGGCGTGGTGGTCTGGGCGACCGCCCCGGACTCCGCCGCCGCCGTCGGGACGCTGCGCCGGGCCGGTTACGACGGGCCGGTGTTCCTCGACGCGGGCGCGGTCGCCGAGGAGACCCTGGAGGGCACGAACGCCTCCCTGATGGAGGGTGCGTACGCGGTCCACCCGGTCTCACTGGGCGGGGCCATGCTCGCCAACACCACCATGTCGGCGTTGCAGCGCAAGGACTTCGTCTACCGCTACGTGCAGCTGCACGGCGGGTTCAGCGGCTTCGCCCCGTACGCGTCCGACGCCGTGCAGCTGATCGCCGACGCGGCCCGGCTGCCCACCAGCGTCGACCGTGGACGGCTGCGGGCGTTCCTGCAGAACCAGGTCACCGAGGGGATGGTGGGGATGTACTCCTTCACCCCCATCCGGCACGGTGGCATGGACCAGGGGTCGCTGGGCCTCTACACCGTCAGCTCGGGCGCCTGGACCCGGGTGTCCTGACACCCGCCCGCGCCTCCCCGACCCGGACGCGGGCAGCGACGAGCGCCCGGTGACGGCCGAAGCCGACGCCGGGCGCTCGTCGAAGCGATCAGGCCGGGGCGACGGCGCGCGAGCGCCGCATGGTGAGCACGTACTCGACCAGCGAGATCAGCACGTGCTTCGTCGACTCCCGGTTCCGGGCGTCACAGGCCACCACCGGCACGTCGCTCGAGATCGCGAGCGCGTCCCGGACGTCCTGCGGGTCGTGGTACTGCATCCCGTCGAAGCAGTTGATGGCCACCAGGTACGGCAGCCGCCGGTGCTCGAAGAAGTCGATCGCCGCGAAGCAGTCGGCCAGTCGGCGGGTGTCCACCAGCACGACCGCGCCGATCGCGCCGCGCACCAGCTCGTCCCACATGAACCAGAACCGGGTCTGACCCGGCGTACCGAACAGGTACAGGATCAGATCGCGGTCGATCGAGATACGACCGAAGTCCATCGCCACCGTGGTCGTCGTCTTGCCCGGCACCTGCCGGGTGTCGTCGACGCCCACGCCGGCGGAGGTCATGATCGCCTCGGTCGTCAGCGGCGTGATCTCCGAGACCGAGCCGACCAGCGTCGTCTTGCCGACGCCGAATCCACCGGCGATAACGATCTTCGCCGACGTCACGCGCCCGCTCGGGGCCGGCGGCCGGTGCGACATGTCAGAGCCTGCGAAGTCCACTCAGCACCCTCTCCAGCAGTTCAGTGCCCACCGCGTCGTCCGAGTCGTCCAGAATGGTCGGCTCGTGGACCGCGACCAGGCCGTCCGTCGCCATGTCGGCGATGAGCACCCGGGCCACACCGAGCGGAAGCTGCATCCGCGCCGCGATCTCGGCGAGCGACTGCACACGTCCGTCACAAAGCGCGGCGATGTACTGGTGCTCGCGGCCCTGGCCGCCGTTGCCATTGGCAGCGGCCCGGCCGCGCACCGTCGTCTCGACGAGCGCCTCCAGCGCGATGTCGAGACGGGGGCGGGTACGACCGCGGGTCACGGCGTATGGACGGACCAACGCTCCGGTCGGTTCGTCACGATCGGCCATGTCGCCGCTCACCTCCTTCGTACCCGGCACCGGCTCCGGATGGAGCCCGTCGTTGTCGTTGTCGCCCCGCCGACCTCACCGGTCAGCAGGTCGTCAGCCCAGCATTCCCGCGGCCGCACGCGGCTGCGGGGTCAACGCGTCGCCCACCCGGTCGACCAGCAGGGCCATCTCGTAGCCGACCTGCCCGACGTCGCAGCTGCGGGCGGCGAGCACCGCGAACGACGAGCCGTCCGAGATGGACATCAGGAACAGGAAGCCGTTGTCCATCTCGACCACCGTCTGCAGCACCGCGCCTCCCTCGAAGCAGCGGGCCGCGCCCTGGGTGAGGCTGACCAGGCCGGACGCGATCGCGGCCAACTGGTCGGCCCGGTCACGCGGGAGGTCCCGAGACGACGCGAGGAGCAGGCCGTCCGCGGAGACGGCGACCGCGTGCGCGACACCGGGCACCCGGTCCGCGAAGTTGGCCAGCAGCCAACCGAGATCCTGCGTAGTTGTCATCCTTCTTGCTCCTTCTGCCTGCTCCCGGCCACCGGGCCTGAGCCAGACTGCGAGGATTGCTGCCCTCCCGGAGTCGCCTCCGGGTTGGTCGGGTTGCTGTCCGACGGGTGCGTACGCCCCCGCTGCACGCCCCGGTGGTATGCCGAGAGCAGGCCACGGACACCCTCCGGCGTGCGCCGCTGCACGGAGGTGGTGGGCTTCTCCACCGCGCCCGGCACCAACTGTGCCATGGGGGTGCGCTTGGGCAGCCCCGTCGAGGTGGTCGCCGCCACCGGCACCTCGGTCGCCGCCGAGGCCGCGCGCCACCCGTCGTCGGCGGCGGTCTGCCAGCCGCTGCCCTGCTGCTGGGAGGGCCGGCGATGACCGAAGCTGTCGGCGACACCGGGGCGGGCAGCCCCGTTGACCGTCGATCCGTTCTCGCTCGGCGCTCCTCCGGCCGTCGGCTTCTCTGCCATCGGTGCGTTACCTGTCCCGGGTGGTGTCTGCTGCGGGCCCCGACCGCCGGCGTCGACCCGGGCGAACTGCTGGGTCGCGGCGCCGTTGGCCGCCGTCTTCGCGGCGGGCGCTGCCGCCTCCTCCGGGCCCGGCCGGCGGGTCCGGAACCAGGCCGACTCGAGCTCCCGGAAGATCGGCAGCTCCATCGTCTCGTCCGCGTACCGCTGCCGGTTCTGGGCCTGCTGCGGGGCGGTCGGCCGGGACGGTGCGGCGGCCGGCTCCGGCGCCGGGGCCTGGGCGGCCGGGTGCTCCGTGCCGGGGCGAGGCACCCGCGGCAGCTCGGTGGTCATGTCCAGCGCGGCGGCGAGGCGCTCGGGCACCGGCGGGGTCACGGCGTCACGCTCCGCCCCGGCGACCGGCGGCCAGGCCGGCGGCGCCGGCGTGGCCGGGCCCTGCGCGCCGGGGACCGGGCGCTGCGGCAGCGGGCCGCTCGGCGGCGCCGAGACCGGCGGGCCGGAGAACGGCGCGGCCGAGACCGGGTGGCCGGAGACCGGCGACGCCGAGACCGGCATGCCGGAGACCGGCGGGCTCGACACCGGGGGCGCGGAGTAGGGAATCGGCGGGGTCGACACCGGCGGCCCCGCGTAGGGCACCGGCGGCGCGGAGGTCGGCGGCCCCGCGTAGGGCACCGGCGGCGCGGAGGTCGGCGGGGCCGAGTAAGGCCGGGCCTCGGGGCTGCTGGGCAGTTGCCGCGGGACGGCGGACTGCTGGCCGGTCGCGTCCGGGTCGTCGCTGGACCGCCGCTGCGGCAGCGGATCGATCGGCTGGCCGTTGGAGGTGCGCGGCCGGAATGCCTCGCCGTTGGTGGTGCCGCTGGCGCCGGTCAGGTCGGACCAGGCCGGCATGGACCGCGTCCCACCCGTCGAGGCCGACGTGCCGGCCCCGTTGCGCGGCGCCGGGTCGAACGGCCGACCGCCCAGGGTGACCTGGTTGCCGGACTCGCCGGGGCGCTGGGTCGGCGTCGGGTTGGCCGGGCGGCTGCCGAGCGCCGGCAGCGCGCCGAAGGCCGGGGCGGGGCCGGACGACGGCCCGCCGAACGCCGACGCGGGGCCGGAGGACGGCCCGCCGAACGCCGGGGCGGGGCCGGAGGACGGCCCTCCGAACGCCGACGACGGGGCGCCGGAGACGGGCAGGGCGGGCGACGACTGCACGCGGCCGGAGAGGGCCCGGGGCACGAGCACCGACGTGGGCATGACCACCTCGGCGACGGTGCCCCGGTCGGTGCCGGGACGCAGCTCGACCTTGACGCCGTGGCGGGACGCCAGCCGGGCGACCACGACCAGTCCCATCATCCGCGAGACCGCCACGTCCACCTGCGGCGGCGTGGCGAGACGATCGTTGAGCTCGTTGAGCTGCTCGGAGCTGATGCCGATGCCCCGGTCCTCGACGTAGAGCGACGCGCGGTCGCCGACCCGGCGGGCCTCGACCATGACGTGCGAGTCCGGCGGCGAGAACGCGGTGGCGTTGTCGAACAGCTCGGCGACCAGGTGCACCAGGTCGTTGACGGCGTGCGCGGCGACCTCGATGTCCCGGTCGATCACCCCGAACTCGATCCGGGTGTAGTGCTCGACCTCGGACTGGGCGGCCCGGAGCACGTCGATCAGCGCGGCCGGCTCGCGCTGCACGCGGGTGGAGTCGGCGCCGGCGAGCACCAGCAGGTTCTCGTCGTTGCGGCGCATCCGGGTGGCCAGGTGGTCGAGCTGGAACAGCTCGGCCAGCCGGTCCGGGTCCTCCTCGCCGCGCTCCAGCCGGTCCAGGTGACCGATCAGGCGGTCGACCAGGATCTGCGACCGGCGGGCCAGGTTGACGAACATCGTGGCGACGGACGCGCGCAGCGCGGCCTGCTCGGCGGCGGTGCGGACCGCCTCCAGGTGCACCGCGTTGAACGCCTCCGTCACCTGGCCGAACTCGTCCTTGCTGCGCACCGGCAGCGGCTCGGCGATCTGGTTGGCGAGCTGCACCGGGGAGAGCTGGCCGGTGACCTGGGGGTCACGCAGCCGGGCCACCGCCTGGGGCAGGCCGTACTGGGCGATCGAGAGGGCGCCCTGCCGCAGGTCGCGCAGCGAGCGGGCCATCGAGCGGGCGACCAGGTAGGCGAAGAGGATGGCCAGCAGCAGCATGCTGAGCAGCAGGCCGGTCTCCAGGAACACCTGGCGCTGCACGTCCGAGCGTAGGTCGTCGGCGACCGCGACGACGTCGCCGTCGATCTTCGACTCGACCGTGCGGATGAGCTTGGCGTTGGCCACCATGGCCGCGTCCCACTCGTCCGCGTCGAACGGCGCGCCGGTCAGGGTGTCGGCGGTGGTGATGCCGTTGAGCCAGCTGTTGTAGGTGTTCGCCTCGCGCAGGTCGGGGCCGGCGACCACCTGCGCGTAGTACTCCTGCTCGGACTGGGAGGCCACCACCCGGAAGCTCTGCAGCCACTGGCTGGAGCCGGTGCTGGCGGCGATGTACTCGTTGCGCAGGTTCGGCGTGAGCCGCTGCTGGATGAACGCGCGGTGCACCACGTCCCGGCGGCGGGACAGGAACTCCTTGTTCCGGGCGGTGGCGGTCGCGGCGCGCATCTGGTCGCTCAGCTCGTTGTCGCCGGCGAGCTGGGTGGCCGAGTCGCGGACGCTCAGCAGGTTGTCGATCAGGCCGTCGTACGCCTGCATCGCCGGGACGAGCCCGAGCTTGCCGTTGAAGACCTGGCTGCGGGTGCCGGGAAGGTCGGTCAGGGTCTGGTCGATCTCGCCCAGCAGGGTCTCGAGGTTGGCCGGGAGGTCCTCGACCTTGCCCCGCTGCTGGGAGTACGGCCCCTTGGCCTTGTCGACCCCGCGGTTGGCCTCCTCGTACGCCTGCTTGAAGCGGGCCGCGTCCTGGCCCTTCGGCACGCCCAGCAGGCGCAGCGCGTTGGTCCGCTCGTCCTGGAGCGTGTCGACCAGGTCACCCGAGTAGCCGACGAGATTGGCCAGGTCACCGGCTCGGTTGGCATTGTTGAGGGTCTCCAGGTGGTCCACCAGACCGCTGGTGCCCACGACGACCGTGGCGATGGTCGGCACGATCATGATGAGACCGAGCTTGGACCAGATCGGCATGTCACGGAGCCGGCCGGCCGGCCGGCGCAGCCGCGACAGGAAGGAGCCCGCCGCCTTTGGCCGTTTGCTCACGTCACCGCCCTCGCGATCAAGCGTTGGGCGTCGCCCTCGGGCAACGCCCAGCGGCCGACCCGGCGGGTCGGACCATCCGAGATTCCATCACGCTACCCCTGAAAGAGAAAGCCCAGGTTGGCCGTCACTCGAGGTGTGATGAGATGTTGATGCAATTTGATCGCAGTCCGTCTGGCCGGAGTCACTGAAGGTAATGGATCACCCCCACCGCGTTGTCCTGCTCGCCGGCCCCTCCGGTTCGGGAAAGTCGTACATAGCGCAGCGAACCGGCCTCCCGGTGCTATGCCTGGACGACTTCTACAAGGACGGCGACGACCCTACGTTGCCGCGACGCGACGGCCTGGTCGACTGGGAGTCACCCCGGTCCTGGGACGCCGAAGCGGCCGTGGAAACGATTGCCCGACTGGCCAGGGAGGGCAAGGCCGATGTGCCGGTCTATGCGATCGGTGAGGACCGCCGCGTGTCCACCCGGCCATTCGACATAGCTGGTTCGCCACTTTTCGTTGCCGAAGGGATCTTCGCTGCCGAGATCGTCGAGGAGTGCCGCCGGCAGGGGCTGCTCGCCGGGGCGTACGCCCTGCGCCGGCCGCGCGGCGCGACCTTCGTCCGCCGGCTGGCCCGCGACCTCGCCGAGCAGCGCAAGGCGCCCCGGGTGCTGGTGCGCCGGGGGCTGACGCTGCTGCGCAGTGAGCCGGCCGTGCTGCGCCGGCAGACCGGCCTCGGCGCGGAGGCCGCCCGGGCGGGCGAGGTGTTGCGCCGGGTGGCCGGCCTGCTCGCCGGCCACCCGCACCGCCCCTGACGCCGGCCGCGCGGCCCGCGCTCAGCCCAGCAGCTTGGCGTACGCCGGCTTGATCACCTCGTCGATGATCTTCAGCCGCTCGTCGAACGGGATGAAGGCGCTCTTCATCGCGTTGATGGTGAACCACTGGAATTCCTTCCAGCCGTAGCCGAAGGCGTCCGCCAGCAGGGCCATCTCCCGCGACATCGAGGTGCCGCTCATCAGCCGGTTGTCGGTGTTCACCGTCACCCGGAAGCGCAGGTCCCGCAGCAGCCCGATCGGGTGGTCGGCGATCGAGGCGGCGGCGCCGGTCTGCACGTTCGACGACGGGCACAGCTCCAGCGGGATGCGCTTGTCCCGCACGTACGCGGCCAGCCGGCCGAGCACCGGCTCCGGGCCGGGTGTGATGTCGTCCACGATCCGCACCCCGTGGCCGAGCCGGTCCGCCCCGCACCACTGGATCGCCTGCCAGATCGACGGCAGGCCGAACGCCTCACCGGCGTGGATGGTGAAGTGGAAGTTCTCCCGCTGGAGGTACTCGAAGGCGTCCAGGTGCCGGGTGGGCGGGAAGCCGGCCTCGGCGCCGGCGATGTCGAAGCCGACCACCCCGGCGTCCCGGTGCCGGACGGCCAACTCGGCGATCTCCTGCGACCGGGCGGCGTGCCGCATGGCGGTGAGCAGGGTGCCGACCCGGATGGGGGTGCCCGCCTCGGCGGCCAGCGCACTGCCCTCGACGAAGCCGGCCAGCACCGCCTCCACCACCTCGTCCAGGGTCAGGTCCCGTTCCAGGTGCTGCTCGGGGGCGAACCGCACCTCGGCGTAGACCACCCCGTCGGCGGCCAGGTCCTGCGCGCACTCCCGCGCCACCCGGCGCAGCGCCGGCGCGGTCTGCATGACGGCGACGGTGTGTGCGAACGTCTCCAGATAGCGCTCCAGGGAGCCGGAGTTGGCCGCCTCGACGAACCACCGGCCGAGCGCCTCGGGGTCGGTGGTGGGCAGCTCGTGGCCCGCCTCGGCGGCCAGCTCGACGATTGTCGCCGGCCGCAGGCCGCCGTCGAGGTGATCGTGCAGCAGCGCCTTCGGGACCTTGACGATGTCCTCGTAACGGATTGTCGCGACCATGCCCAGACCCTAGTCGGCCCCGCCCTCCCGGCCCACGCGGCCGGCGGGGGCCGGGGTCAAGCACCCCGGGAGGCCGCCCATGCCACGCCGGCCCGGCCGGGCGACGCCGCGTCGGTCAGGGGCGCCAGCCGTAGAGCCGGTCGACGGTGAGCCGGAGCACCAGCCGACCGTCGGCGACCATCGCCGCCCGGTAGTCGGCCCAGTCGGGGTGCTCGCCGCGGATCCGCCGGTAGACCTCGACCAACTCCTCGACGGTGGCGTCGTCGGGCGCCGCCGCCAGCGGGGTGAGCGCGGCCGTTCCCTCCGCCACGGCGTACGCCCCGCCGTCGGCCGTGGTGACGTGGAGGCTGACCCGGGGGTCGCGGCGCAGGTTGCGCACCTTGGCCCGGCCGGCGGTGGTGGAGCACCGGATCAGGCCGGGCTCGGCCAGGTAGTCGACGTTGGAGAGCTGCGGTCGGCCGTCCCGGCGCAGGGTGACCAGCACGCCCCGGCCGCGTTCGCCGAACAGCTCCCACAGCCTGGCGGTCACGCCGACACCCCCAGCGGGGCGAGGGCGGCTGTCAGCACGAGGCCGGTCAGCGGCCGGACCAGCCGGCCGGGCAATCTGGTTGACATGTCACGCACTCTAGGAGCGGGTTGATGACATGTCAACCAGATGGCTACGATGACGGGCATGGAGCAACCACGCTGGCTCGACGACCGGGAGCAGCGCGCCTGGCGGGGCTACCGGCGGATGCGCCGCCTGCTCGACCTGGAGCTGGCCCGCGAGCTCGCGCGGGACGCGGGCCTGTCCGAGCCGGACTACGACGTCCTGTCCGACCTCTCGGAGACTCCCGACCAGCGGCTGCGCCTCAGCGAGCTGGCCGACCGGATGCTCTGGTCCCGCAGCCGGCTCTCCCACCACCTCACCCGGATGCAGCAGCGCGGCCTGGTCACCCGCGAGGAGTGCGCGACGGACGGCCGGGGCGCAGTCGTCGCGCTCACCCCCGAAGGCCGGCGCGCGATCGAGGCCGCCGCCCCGGGCCACGTGGCGGCCGTCCGCCGGCACCTCATCGACCTGCTGACCCCCGACGAGGTCGCCGCGCTGGACGCGCTGACCCACCGCGTGGTCGACCACCTGACCGGGATGGACCGGGCCCGACGGTGAACCGATGGTGGTGCAGGCACCACCATCCGACCGGCGTGCGCGCACCATCGAAGTGACCCGTCCGGCTGCCTAGCGTCACTGGCATCACCAGAAGCCGACGCGGGGAGAGTTGCACGTGTTCACGACATTGGCCACGGCGGTGGTCCGGCGTCCGGGGCGGGTGATCGCCGGCTGGCTGCTCGCCATCGCCGCGCTGACCGCCGCCACCTTCGCCGTCTACGGGCCGGAGGGACCTCGGCCCGCCGACAGCCAGGCCGAGTTCCTGCCCGACCGGTACGAGTCCGCGCGGGCCGCCGGGATCGGATCCCGGATCTTCCCCGAACCACCGGGCAGCAGCGCCGTGCTGGTCGTCCGACGGGCCGACGGGGCGGCGCTGACCGCCGACGACAGCGCCCGGATCGACCGGCTGCCGCGGCAACTGCGGGTCGTCGGCGTCACCGGGGTGACCGCCGGCGCGACCGCCCCGGACGGGCGGCTACGCCTGGCCGAGGCGCGCCTGCCCGACGCCGCGCACGCGGAGACGACCGTCCAGACGGTCAAGCGGCTGCGGGCGGCCACCGACGACGCGCTGGCGGGAACCGGCCTGGTCGGCGGCTGGACCGGGGAGGCCGCCGGCGCGGCCGACAGCTTCCTGCTCGACCTGGTCGTCCACGGCGCCATGATGCTGGTGATCCTGGTCCTGCTGCTGGTCGTCTTCCGCAGCCCGGCGATCGCGCTGCTCAACCTGTTCCTCGTGCTGCTGGTCGCGCAGGCCGCCGCCGGCCTGCTCGCCCTGGGCGGGAAGGTCTTCGGATACGCCCTGGACGCCTCCACCACGGGCCTGCTTCCGGTCGTGCTGCTCGGCATCGGCACCGACTACGCCGTCTTCCTGCTCTTCCGCTACCGGGAACGTCTCCGGGCCGGCGACGACCGCCGGACCGCGATGGTCCACGCGGCCAGCCGGATCGGCGGGGTGGTCACCGTGTCCGCGCTGGTCGTGGCGGTGGCGTTCGGCGCGCTGGTGCTCTCCCAGCTCGCCTCCTTCCAGGTGCTCGGCCCGGCGCTGGCCGTCGCCGTCCTGCTCATGGTGGCCGCCGCGCTGACCCTGTTCCCCGCGGTCTACTCCCTGCTCGGCCGCCGGGCCTGGTGGCCGGCGAAACTGGTCGCGCCGGGTGGCGGGTCGACGCCCGGCCGCGGCGGCGACGAGGCGACCGGGCGATCGGCCCGGACCGCCCGCCTAGTCGCCCGCCGGCCGGCCCGGGTCGCGCTGGCCACGGTCGCCGCCCTCCTGCTGCTCGGTCTCGGCGCGCTGCAACACCGGCCCAGCTACGAACTCGACACGCTGCCGCCCGGCTCCGAGTCGGCCCGGGCCCTGGAGTGGCTCCACTCGGGCCTGCCCGCCGGGACGCTCTCCCCGACGGTCGTGTACCTCACCGGCGCCGGGGTGGACGCGGCCACCGCCGAACGGTTCGCCGCACGGCTCGCCGAGGTGCCGATCGTGGCGGCCCCCGGCGGGGTCGAGATCGAGGAGGGCGTGGCCCGGGTGCGGCTGCTGCTCACCGAGCCGCCGTACTCGCAGCGGGCGATGGACGCGGTGGAGGACCAACTACGCCCGGCCGCGCACGCCGCCGCACCGGCCGGCACCCGGGCGTACGTCGGTGGGGAGACCGCCACCTTCGCCGACATCCGGACCGTGCTCGACAAGGACCTCCGGCTGATCTTCCCGGTGGCCGCCGGGCTGATCGGGCTGCTCCTGCTGCTGATGCTGCGCGGCCTGCTCGCCTCGCTGGGCCTGCTCGCGGCGGTCGCGCTCGGGTTCGCCGCCACCCTCGGCACCAGCGTGCTGGTGTTCCAGGTCCTCGGCGGCCAGCCGGGGCTCAACTTCCAACTGCCGCTGGTCGTGTTCCTCTTCGTCACCGCGATCGGGACCGACTACAACATCCTGATGATCGCCCGGTTCCGGGAGGAACTGCGTGCGGGACGGCCGCCCCGTCAGGCCGCAGCGGAGGCGGTACGCCGGGCCGGCCCGGCGGTCGCCGCCGCCGGGGTCATCCTGGCCGGCAGCTTCGGGGTGCTCGTGGCGTCGCCGATGCTGGCCCAGATCGGGCTCGCCGTCGCGGTCGGCGTGCTGATCACGACGTTCGGGCTCTCCTGGCTCCTGGTGCCGGCGCTGGCCGCGCTCACCGGCCGGGCCGCCTTCTGGCCGGCCCGTACCCGCCCCGGGCCCGACCCCGCTCCCCTGCCGGGCCTCGCGCCGGCGGCCGGGCCGGTCCCCGCGCCGGCGGGGGACGCCGTGCCAGCTGGGACAATGGCCCGATGAGCAGGGTGCGGCGGGCATGGCGGGAGCTGCACCAGTTGGCCGTCGCGGCGGGGCTGGCCGGGGCGGGCATCGGGTTCGCGCTGGCCACGCTCCTCACCGCCGGGCTCAGCCTGCTCGGCGTCGGCCTGCCCCTGCTCGACCGCACCCTCGCCGGCACCCGGACGCTGCTGGACCGGCAGCGCCGCCGGGTGCCGGGCCCACCGGTCCGGTCCCCGTACCGGCCGGTGACCGGCGGGCTGGCGACCCGGTTGCGGACGGCGGCCGGGGATCCGGCCACCTATCGGGACCTGGCGTTCCTGTTCGCCCACTTCGCGTACGCCCCGGCGGCCGCGTGCCTCGCCGCGGGGCTCTGGCTCGGCGCCGCGCAGGGCCTGGTCATGCCGCTGATCCACGCGGTGTGGCCGGGCGCCGTCGACAACTACCTCGGCATCCCGGTCGACTCTTCCCGCAACGCCGGGCTGGCCGTCGTGGCCGGGCTGCTGGTGGGGGTCGGGGCGTACTGGCTGCCCCGGGGGCTGCTCCACCTGGAGCACCGGCTGACCCGGGCACTGCTCGCGCCGACCGCCCGGGCGGCCCTCGCCGAGCGGGTGGAGGAGCTGGCCGACACCCGCGCCCAGACCGTCGACGCCCAGGCGGCCGAGCTGCGCCGAATCGAGCGCGACCTGCACGACGGCGCACAGGCGCGGCTGGTCGCGATGGCGATGAACCTCGGCCTCGCCGAGGAACTGCTGACCCGGGACCCGGAGGCGGCCCGTGGGCTGGTCACCGAGGCCCGCTCCGCCGCCGGCACCGCCCTGTCCGAGCTGCGCGACGTCGTACGCGGCATCCACCCACCGGTGCTGGCGGACCGGGGGCTCGCCGGGGGCGTCGCCGCCCTCGCCCTCGGCGCGGCCCTCCCCGTCGACCTGGACGTCGACCTGCCCGAGCGGCTGGCGCCCCCGCTGGAGTCGGCGCTCTACTTCACCGTCGCCGAGCTGATCACCAACGCCGCCCGGCACAGCGGCGCGGCCCGGGTGGCGGTGCGGCTGCACCGGGTCGACGGCACGGTCCGGCTGACCGTCTCCGACGACGGTCGGGGTGGCGCCGACCCGGCGCGGGGCACGGGTCTGGCCGGCATCCGGCGGCGGCTCGCGGTCTTCGACGGACGGGTGCGGATCAGCTCGCCGGACGGTGGGCCTACCGTGGTCGACGTGGAGCTGCCGTGCGCATCGTGATCGCCGAGGACCTGGTGCTGCTGCGCGACGGGCTGATCCGGCTCTTCACCGCGTACGGCGACGAGGTGGTGGCCGCCGTGGAGACCGGCGACGACCTGCTCGCCGCCCTGCTGGAGCACCGCCCCGACGTAGCCGTGGTGGACGTCCGGCTGCCGCCCGGGCACACCGACGAGGGGCTGCGGGCGGCGCTGGCCGCCCGCGCCCGGGTGCCCGGCCTGCCGGTGCTGGTCCTCTCCCAGTACGTCGAGCAGCTCTACGCCCGGGAGCTGCTCTCCGACGGCGCGGGCGCGGTGGGCTACCTGCTCAAGGACCGGGTGGCCGACGTGGCGCAGTTCGTCGCCGCGGTGCACCGGGTGGCCGGGGGCGGCATGGCGATGGACCCCGAGGTGGTCTCGCAGCTGCTCGCCCGGCCGGCCCACGCCGCGCCGCTGGGCCGGCTCACCCCGCGCGAGCACGAGGTGCTGGCGCTGATGGCCGAGGGACGCTCCAACGGCGCGATCGCGCAGCGCCTGGTGGTCACCGAGAAGGCGGTCAGCAAACACATCAACTCCATCTTCACGAAGCTCGACCTGCGCGACTGCGACGACAACCACCGGCGGGTACGCGCGGTGCTGACCTACCTGGACGCCTGACGTGGACCCCCGCATCGTCGACCGGCTCCGCTGCCCGGTCTGCGCCGAGCCGCTGGCGGAGGCCGCCGCCGGCACCGCCACCGCGCTGCGCTGCCCGCGCCGGCACAGCTTCGACGTCGCCCGGCAGGGCTACGTCAACCTGCTCGCCGGCCGCGCCCCGCACACCGGGGACACCGCCGAGATGGTGGCCGCCCGCGCCGACTTCCTGGCCGCCGGCCACTACGACCTGATCTCGACCGTGCTCGCCACCGCCGCGACGGAGGCCGCGGACCGGGTCCGCGCGGCGCGGCCCGAGGCGTACCCCCTGGTGGTGGACGCCGGGGCGGGGACCGGCCGGCACCTCGCGGCGGTGCTGGCGGCGCTGCCGGACGCGGTGGGCCTGGCCCTGGACGTGTCGAAGCCGGCGCTGCGCCGGGCGGCGCGGGCGCATCCCCGCGCGGCGGCGGCGCTGGCCGACACCTGGCAGCGGCTGCCGCTGGCCGACGCCGGCACCGCCGTGCTGCTGAACGTCTTCGCCCCGCGCAACGGCGCGGAGTTCCACCGGGTCCTCGACCCGGCCGGGTCCCTGCTGGTGGTGACGCCGGCCGAGGACCACCTCGCCGAGCTGGTCAGCGCGCTCGGCCTGCTCCGGGTGGACCCGGCCAAGGCGGACCGGGTCGCCGAGAGCCTGGGCGGGCGCTTCGCGCAGGTGGCGTCGACCGGGCACCGGCGGGAGCTGGCGCTGACCGGGCCGGAGGTCGCGACGCTGGTCGGGATGGGCCCGAGCGCGTGGCACACCGACCCGGCCGGGCTCGCCGCCCGGGTCGCCGCGCTGCCCGAGCCGGTCCGGGTGACCGTCGCGGTGGACCTCACCGTCTGGCGGCCGGCCCTGCGCTGACCCGGCGGGTCGGGGTGGCGAGGCCCCGGCCGACGCGGCGGGTCAGGTGGAGAGGTCGACCTCTTCCCAGCCCGGGGGCTCGTCGTGGTAGGGCCCCCGAAGGATCACCGCCCACTCCAACGCCCACCGGCGCTGGCCGATGGCGTTGGCGTCGACCAGGCCGGGCGGCGTGCGGCCGGCCCGCTCCGTCTCCAGGTACGCCCAGTCGAGGCAGTAGTGCAGGTCGAGCAGCGCGGCCGCGTCGGCGGGGTGCTGCGGGGCCGCGAGGATCCGGGCACGCCACTGGCCGAAGGTCTCCCCGCCGGGGATGTGCGGCATCCGCTCCACCAGCCGCTCGTCCACGGGCAGGGTCGGGTCGAGCTGCTTGGTCAGGCCGAGCACCCAGGCCAGCGCGAAGAGCGCGTCGTGGTGCAGCACGAACGACCGGTGGTCGCCCTTGCCGCCGGTCACGAACTGGAACTCCGGCGGCGTGACCATGTCGACGAGGTGCGAGGCGAGCAGCCAGCTCATCGCCGCCTGCGGCGGCATCCCGAAGCAGCGCGCGAGGATCAGGTGCAGCACGGCGATCCGGGCCTCGATCTCCGCGGTGGGTCGCAGTTCGATCTGGTCGCCGGGCTCCCACACGAGCGGGAACTGGGGTGGCGGCAGCGGGAGACGCAGCCGGGACAACTCGTCCAGGCTCGCCTCACGCACCTCCCGTGGATCGGGGGCAGGTACGGTCACGGCGGAAATGTCCTGTCTGCTCGCGACGACTCGGCGCCGGTTGTCCCCCCTGGCCAGGGAGGATAGCGGTCCGAGCCGGGCGGCACCACGCCGCCCCGACCGCCGGGCTCAGCCGATCCGCTCGATGACCAACGGCGTCGCGGCGGGCGCCGCCGGCGAGATCCGCACCGCGCGCGCGGCGTCGTCCCGCGCGGCGGGGATCCGGGCGGCGTGCTCCGCGCGCAGCTCGTAGAGGGGGTCGCCGGCCCGCACCGGGTCGCCGGGCCGCTTGTGCAGCACCACCCCCGCCGGCACGCTGACCGGGTCCTCCTTGCGCGCCCGTCCGGCGCCGAGCCGCCAGGCGGCCACCCCCATGGCGTACGCGTCGACCGAGGCGACAAAGCCGTCCGCGTCCGCGCGGACCACCTCGACCTCGTTCGCGGTCGGCATCGGGGCGTCCGGGTCACCGCCCTGGGCGCGGATCATCGCGCGCCAGGAGTCCATCGCCCGGCCGTCGCGCAGCGCGGCCTCCGGGTCGGCGTCCGGCAGCCCGGCCGCGTCGAGCATCTCGCGGGCCAGCGCCAGGGTCAGCTCGACCACGTCGGCGGGGCCGCCCCCGGCCAGCACCTCGACCGACTCGGTCACCTCGACGGCGTTGCCGATGGCCAGGCCGAGCGGGGTGGACATGTCGGTGAGCAGGGCGACGGTGCGCACGCCGTGCGCGCCACCCAGCTCGACCATCGTCCGGGCCAGCTCGCGGGCGTGCTCCACGGACTTCATGAACGCGCCGGAGCCGACCTTCACGTCGAGCACCAGCGCGCCGGTGCCCTCGGCGATCTTCTTGCTCATGATGGAGCTGGCGATCAGCGGGATGGCCTCGACGGTGCCGGTCACGTCGCGCAGCGCGTACAGCTTGCGGTCGGCCGGGGCGAGCCCCGCGCCGGCCGCGCAGATCACCGCGCCCACGTCCCGAAGCTGGGCGATGAACTCGTCGTTGCGCAGCGCCGCCCGCCAGCCGGGGATGGACTCCAGCTTGTCGAGCGTGCCGCCGGTGTGGCCGAGGCCACGGCCGCTGAGCTGCGGCACGGCCGCGCCGCACGCCGCCACCAACGGGGTCAGCGGGAGGGTGATCTTGTCACCGACGCCGCCGGTGGAGTGCTTGTCGACGGTCGGCCGGTCGACGGCGGAGAGGTCGAGCCGCTCCCCGCTGGCGATCATCGCGGCGGTCCACCGGGCGATCTCCGGCGCGCTCATGCCGCGCAGCAGGATCGCCATGGCCAACGCCGACATCTGCTCGTCGGCGACCAGCCCCCGGGTGTACGCATCCACCACCCAGTCGATCTGCGCGTCGGAGAGCACACCCCCGTCCCGCTTGACCCGGATGACGTCAACCGCCGCAAACCCACTCATCACAGAAGATCTTCCTAGTCGTATGCAGATACCGGCACGCGGACCGCGACCACCGAGGGATCGGGCCGACCGTGCCCGGCGGAGGGATCAAGCCTGACCGCCCGGAGCCGGGCACGGTCGGCCCGATCCCCAAAGCTCAACCCCAACGAACCGGGATCTCCATCGGCGGCTCACCCTCGCCGGCCCAGAAGATCGTGCCCGAGGCGTCCACGACCACGACCCGGGGCGTGCGGGCGTGCCCCCAGGCGATCGCCTCCGCCGGGTCGTCCCAGCTCGGGCCCTCCTCCAGCACGCCGGTCTCGGCGCCCTCGCTGTCCCCCGCGGACCGCTCCCAGTAGGCCGTCCAGACCTGCTGGCCGGCGGACAGGTCGGGGTGCACGAAGACCGTGCCCCGGCCGCGCCAGGCCGCCAGTCGCTCCGGCACCACCGGCACCGGCGCCTCCCCGGTAACCGCCTCGAGGTCGGCCACGTCGAAGGCGTGCGGCAGCAGCTCGGCCATCCGCAGCGGGCCGCCCTTGGCCTCGATCAGGCACTCCGGGCCGCCCTGCTCCCACAGCAACTGGCGGCACCGGCCGCACGGCATCAGCGGCTCGCCGGTGGCGTCGACGCAGGACAGGGCAACGATCCGGCCGCCGCCGGTGGCGTGCAGCGAGGAGACCACGCCGCACTCGGCGCAGAGCACCACGCCGTACGCGGCGTTCTCCACGTTGCAGCCGACCACCACGCGGCCGTCGTCGACCAGGGCGGCCGCCCCGACGGGGAACTTCGAGTACGGCACGTACGCGTGCCGCATCACGTCCGTGGCGGCGGCCCGCAGCCGCTCCCAGTCGATCTCCATGTCGTGTTCCCCCGTCAGCCCTTGATGTACGGCTTGCCGTCGGCGGCCGGCGCCCGGACCCGACCGACCAGACCGGCCACCGCCAGGATCGTCGCCAGGTAGGGCAGCATGGCCAGGAACTGGCTCGGGATGGCGCTGTTGATCGCGCCCAGGTAGGTGGCGAGCTGGTCGGCGAAGCCGAAGAAGAGCGCCGCGAGCAGCGCCCCCGTCGGGCTCCACCGGCCGAAGATCAGCGCGGCCAGGGCGATGAAGCCCTTGCCGCCGATCATGTTCTTGGTGAACGAGTAGAGCGCCAGCGTGTACGAGGCGCCGCCGATGCCGGCGACCACCCCGGCGAGGAGCACGTTGCGGTAGCGCAGCCCGAGCACCCGGACGCCCAGCGTGTCGGCGGCGGTCGGGTGCTCGCCGACCGAGCGGGTCCGCAGGCCCCACCGGGTGCGGAACAGTGCGATGTGGATGACCAGCACCAGCAGCAGGCCGAGGTAGAGGAAGATGTTGCCCCGGAACAGCGCCGGCCCGATCAGCGGGATGTCCGACAACAGCGGGATCTCCCAGTTGCTGAACCGGGGCGCGCTGTTGTACTTCTGCGCGTTGGTCTGCATCAGCCGCTCGTAGAGGAAGCCGGTGACGCCGACCGCCAGCAGGTTGAGCACGATGCCCATGACCACCTGGTCGACCAGGTAGCGGATCGAGAAGACGGCCAGCAGCAGCGAGATGAACGCGCCGCCGAGCGCCGCCGCGACCAGGCCCACCCAGACGTTGCCGGAGAGGCTGCCGAAGAGCGCGCCGCTGAAGGCGCCCATCAGCAACTGCCCCTCGATGGCCACGTTTACCACGCCGGAGCGCTCGCAGAGCACGCCGGCCAGCGCGCCGAAGATCAGCGGCAGGGCCAGGAAGAACGTGCCCCGGACGATGTTGACCAGCGGCATGAAGTTCTGCCCGTTCGGCGCGGCCGAGACCTGCCAGCAGAGGAACGACAGCACGAAGCCGACCAGGCCGACGCCGAGCACGAGGGTGAACCAGCGCTTCGGCAGCCCGGCGAGCATCGCGACGCCGGCGGCCACCGCGACGACTCCGAAGAGAATCGCGCCGAACGTGCCGTCGATCTTCAGCGCGGCGCCGGCGGCGTCCTCGCTGAGGGTGAAGCGGGCCTGCTCGCCGGTGGCGAGCGCCCCGAACAGCACCGTCGCCAGCAGGCCGAGCCCGAGCAGCACGGCGCCGACCTTGCGGGTGCGGGTCCAGAATCCCAGGTCGACGGGGGCGACGGCGACGTCTTCGACAGCCATGGTGGACATGAGTTACCAGCCCTTCGCCAGGCTCGTCTGCAACCGGGCGGCGCGGGCGGCCCGGAGCTGGAAGATCGCCTTCACCAGGGCCGGCGCGGCGATGAAGATGACGATCAGCGCCTGGAGCACGGTGACCAGCTCCAGCGAGATCCCCGAGTACGACTGCATCCGGTTGCCGCCAGCCTGGAGGGCGCCGAAGAGCAGCGCGGCCAGCGCCACGCCCCACGGCTTCACCCGGCCGAGCAGCGCCACCAGGATGCCGTCGAAGCCGATCTGCGCGACCACCAGCGGGGTCAGCGCGCTGGCGGTGGTGCCGAGCACCATGTTCGAGCCGCCGAGGCCGGCCAGGATCCCGGCGAAGACCATGATCAGGACGTACGTCCGGGTGACGCTGATGCCGGCGGTCCGCGCGGCGTCCGGGTTGGCGCCCACCGCGCGCAGCTCGAAGCCGAGCGTGGAGCGGTTCAGCAGCCACCAGACGGCCCAGGTGGCCAGCACCGCCAGGATGATGCCGGCGTGCACCCGCAGCCCGTCGCCGAGCAGCCGGGGCAGTTGGGCCGACGGGTCGACCGGCCGGCTGATCGCGTCCGTACGGTTCGGGTCCTGGATGCCGTTCTGCACGATGATCCAGGTCAGGAAGTACGTGGCGATGTAGTTGAGCATGATCGTGTTGATCACCTCGTGGGCGCCGGCGCGCGCCTTGAGGATGCCCGGGATGAAGCCCCAGATCGCCCCGCCGAGCGCGCCGGCGAGCACCGCGACGAGCAGGTGCAGCCCGGGCGGCAGCGGCAGCAGGAAGCCGGCCAGCGCGGCCAGGATCACGCCCATCGTGGCCTGGCCCTGGGCGCCGATGTTGAACAGGCCGCCCCGGAACGCCAACGCCACCGACAGGCCGGTGAAGACCAGCGGCGCGGTGTAGGTGAGCGTCTCGGAGATCGGGCTCATCACGGCCTGGAAGCCGACCGCCTCGGGGTCGAAGACGGCGCCCTTGAACAGGTTGCCGTACGCCTCGCTGACCAGCGTCCAGCTCGCGTTGAGCGCGTCGGACGGCCGGGCGGTGATGTAGCTGTAGGTGGCCAGCACCTCGGGGTCGGAGACGATCATCAGCACGGCGCCGACGAGCATCGCCAGGACCAGCGACAGCAGGGTCACCGTGAAGGTGTTGGCGGCCCACAGGTTGTCCAGGAACAGCCGCCCCAGCGAGGGCTTCGCCTCCGGGGCCGGCTGCTTCGGGGAGGTGGCCGTTTCGGCGCGCTCGGTGTTGCCCAGCGCGGTCTGCGCGGCCTGCGCCTCGGTCGCCGGCTCCTTGTCCGGGGAGCCCGACGGGGGGTTCGGGTTCGTCATGCCTCGTCCTCGCTACCAGGGCCCTCAGCAGTGGGGAGCGCCGCGTCGGGGGTGATGCCGGCCATCAGCAGGCCGATCTCCTCACGCGGGGTGTCCGGGCCGACGATGCCGATGATCCGGCCGCGGTACATCACGGCGATCCGGTCGGCCAGGCCGATCACCTCGTCGAGTTCGCTGGAGACCACCATGACGGCGGTGCCGACGTCCCGCTCGCGGATGACCCGGCTGTGGATGAACTCGATGGACCCGACGTCGACGCCCCGGGTCGGCTGGGCGGCGATGAAGAGCTTCAGCGGCCGGGACAGCTCCCGGGCCACGATCACCTTCTGCTGGTTGCCGCCGGAGAGGGTGCCGACCGGCGCGTCGGCCGAGGAGGTGCGGACGTCGAACTGCGCGATCCGCTCCTTCGCCGACTTCGCGATGGCGTCCGGCTTGAGCGCCAGGCCCTTCCCGAAGGGCGGCCGGTCGTAGATGTCGAGCACCAGGTTCTCCGCGACGGAGAACTCCTTGACCACGCCGTCGACGCTGCGGTCCTCCGGCACGTAGCCGACGCCGGCGCGGAGCACCTTCTTGGTCGACCAGCCGTTGACCTGCTGCCCGTCGAGCGTGATCGTGCCGGCGAGCGTCGGGCGCAGCCCCATGATCGCCTCGATCAGCTCGGTCTGGCCGTTGCCCTGCACGCCCGCCACGCCGAGCACCTCGCCCGCGCGTACGGTCAGGTCGATCCCGTCGACCGCCCGGATCTGTCGGTCGTCGTCGACGACCAGGCCGGCGACCTCCAGGATCGGCTTGCCGGGGGTGGCCGGCTCCTTTTCCACGGTGAGCCGGACGCTGCGGCCGACCATGAGCGCGGCCAGTTCGTCCCGGCTGGCCTCGGGCGAGGCGGTGCCGACGGTCTTCCCGCGCCGGATGACGGTGATCCGGTCGGCGATCGCCTTGACCTCGCCCAGCTTGTGCGTGATGAAGACGATCGACTTGCCGGCGGCCTTGAGCGACCGCATGACGGTGAGCAGTTCCTCGGTCTCCTGCGGGGTGAGCACCGCCGTCGGCTCGTCGAGGATGAGCAGGTCGACGTCGCGGGTGAGCGCCTTGACGATCTCCACCCGCTGCTGGATGCCGACCGGCAGGTCCTCGATCACCGCGTCCGGGTCGACCCGCAGGTTGTAGCGCTCCGAGACCTCGGCGACCTCGCGCCGGGCCCGCCGCCGGTCCAGGAAGCCGGCGATGCCGCCCCTGACCTGCTCGGCGCCGAGCATGATGTTCTCGGCGACGGTGAAGACCGGCACCAGCATGAAGTGCTGGTGCACCATGCCGATCCCGGCCGCGATCGCGTCGGACGGCCCCCGCAGCTTCAACGGCTCGCCGTCGACCAGGATCTCGCCCTCGTCGGGCTGGTAGAGCCCGTAGAGCACGTTCATCAGGGTCGACTTGCCCGCGCCGTTCTCGCCGAGCAGGGCGTGGATCTCTCCAGGCTCCACCGTCAGGTCGATGTGGTCGTTGGCGACCAGATCACCGAACCGCTTGGTGATGCCGCGCAGTTCGAGTCTCAGCGCAACCTCCTGGAGTGCGAAGCGATGGTGCAGCGTAGCTGCCGGGGGACCGCTCGCGGCGCAGGGCCGTCGTCGGGGGTGGAGCGGATCGGCCGCCCCGGCGCCGTGGGGGTTCCCCGCGACGCCGGGACGGCCGGAACGTCGTGCTGTACCGCTCGCCGGCCCTACCCCGGTGATCGTCTCACCGGGGTGGGCCGGCGGTGCTTCACTTCGGCTGGGCTGCGGAGGTGACGGTGACGGTGCCGGCGGCGATGTCCGCCTTCAGCTTGTCGATCTCCGCCTTCAGCTCGGCCGGGACCTTGCTGTCGAACTCGTGGTACGGGGCGAGCCCGACGCCGTTGTTGGCGAGGTTGCCCAGGTAGCCCGGGTCGTGCGAGAGCTTCTCGCCGTTGGCGGCCTTGACGACGGCCTCCTTGACGGCCTCCGGGATGTTCTTCTCGACCGTGGTGATGATGGCCGAGCAGTCCGGGGTGCTCTCGCAGCCGTCGACGTCCACCCAGATGGTGTTGTACTTGCCGCCCGACGCCTTGGCCGCGCCGGTGGTGCCGAGGCCCGAGCCGCCGGCGACCGGCATGATGATGTCGGCGCCCTGGGCGAACAGCGCGTCGCTGACCTTCTTGCCCTCGTCCTGCTTGACGAAGTCGTTGGTGAAGGAGCCCTTCTGGGCGGCCTTGTCCCAGCCGACGACCTTGACGGTCTTGCTCTTCGTCTTGTTGTAGTGGGCGACGCCGTCGACGTAGCCGTCCATGAAGATGGTGACCGGCGGGATCGGCAGGCCGCCGTAGGTGCCCACCGTGCCGCTCTTGGTCATGCCGGCGGCCAGGTAACCGGCGAGGAAGCCGGCCTGCGCGGTGTCGAACTGCATCGGGTAGACGTTGCTCTCCGGCAGCTTCGCGTCGACGATGCCGAACTGCTGGTTCGGGTTCGCCTTGGCGATCTTGGAGGTGGCGTCACCCATCAGGCCGCCGACGGCCAGGATGAAGTCGCACTTCTGGTTGACGTACTGGGTGAGGTTGACCTCGTAGTCGGCCTCGGCCTTCGACGCGACGTACTTGATGTCGATGTTGTCGTTGGCCTTCTTGGCCGCCTCGAGGCCCTGCCACGCCGAGGTGTTGAACGACTTGTCGTCGATGCCGCCGACGTCGGTCACCATGCAGGCGCTGTACTTCTTGTCGCCGCTGCCGGCGTTGTTGCTGTCGTCGGGAGCCTCACCGCACGCGGCGGCGCTCAGCACGAGCCCACCCACCGCGAAGACCGAGGCAATCCGCATCCCACGCACCGAGCGCAAGACGTCTCCTTCCCATTGCACACCGCGTCCTGCACGGTGGCAGCCCTATGAGCCGGCTGCGCTGCGCCGCCGGCGTCCCACGTTACGGACGGGAGCGTACGCCCGCGCCCACCCACCGGCCGACAATCGTGCACGAACGTTGAGCGCTTGTTACCCCTACGTAACCCTTAGGTGGGGCAGATCACTCCGAGTGCTGGTAGGTGGGCGCCGGGACGTCGCGGAAACGCCCGGTTTTCCTGGTCGGCCCCTGGCGGAAACGTTACCGCCAGAAAACCGCCACCGCCGCGTTGACCAGGGTCAACCCGACGATCGCAAGGAAGTGGCCGCGGTTGACCACGTCGCGCTTTCGGGAAAAGAAGACCATGACGAAGATCAGTAGGGCGAGCACCAACTTGGTAACAAGTTTGGCCGGGTCCGGCTCGTTGCCCTCGCGCAGCGGCGCGGAGAGGCCGATTCCGGTCAGCAGCATGATCACGGACCCCCAGAGCATGGCCGGGTTGATCCGCAGCTTTCCGCTGATGTACTGGACGATCGCGCCGCCGAGCAGCAGGGCGAAACCGATCAGATGGACGTAGCGCAGTATCAGTCTGAGAGCTTCCACGCGCACATCCTCCCCCACCAACGACGGATCGTAGTAGCGGGGCGGTTCAGGGCGTGTCAGCCACCGCCCGGGGGCCGACCGGGCGCGGCGACCCGGCGGCGGCCGGGCGCGGCGACCCGGCCGCGGTGGCGCCGGAGGGCCGGCGTCCCACCAGGACCAGCACCAGCCCGACCAGCGCGTACCCGGCCAGGACGGCGAGCGACCGGGCGGACCCGGCGCCGTCGAAGAATGCCACCGAGCGGAGCAGGGTGCCGCCGGCACCCACCGGCAGGAACTGGCCGACCGCGCCCCACGGCTGCGGCAGCAGCTCGGGGGCCGCGCCGACCGCCGAGAGCGGGTTGCCGACCAGGAAGACCAGCAGTGCGCCCAGGCCGAGGCCCGGCCGGCCGAGCAGCGCCCCGAGCCCCGCCACCGTGGCCGCGCCGGCCAACGCGAAGAGCCCGACCGCCGCCGCCTCGGCGAGCGGGTCGCCGCCGAGCACGCCGAGCCAGCCGTGCAGCACGGCCGCGCCGACACCTCCGGCGAGGACGGCGAAGACCACCAGGCCGAGCAGCCGGGCGACCCGGTTGGCGACGGCGAGGGTCAGCAGCGCGCCGGCCAGCACGCTCGCCATCGCGAACGGCAGGAAGCCGGCCGCGAATCCGGCGCCCCGCGGATCGTCCGGATCGGCGGGCACCACCTCGACCACCGGCACCGGACGGCCGGCGGAGAGCTGGGCCGCCGCCTCGGTGAGCAGCGCCGCGACCGTCGGACTGGCGGCCGGCGCGGTGTGCAGGGAGACGCCCTCGGGGCCGGCGACGAAGGCCGCGTACACCTGCCGGTCGCGCAGCGCCCAGTCGGCGGCCGCGGCGTCCGGCAGGGCCGTCACGTCGAAGGCTCCGGGCCGGGCGGCGGCGAGCCGGGCGGCGAGGCCGTCGGCGGCGGGCGCCGGGCCGGCGACGGCGACGGGCAGGTCGCGTGGTGCCAAGTTGACCACCGGAGCGGAGAAGAGGGGCACGAGCAGCGCCAGCAGGACGGCCGCCAGGACGGCGACGCCGAGGGCGACCGAGAGGGGCGGGCGGGTACGGGTCGACATGGTGAGCTCCTAAAACGAACGCTCATTCTCTTATGGATTCAGGCTCCTCCCCTCCCTGGCCGACTGTCAAGTACGAACGTTCGCTTTACGATGTATCCCGTGCCACGCGTCTCCCCGGAACACCTCGCCGCCCGCCGCCGCCAGATCGTCGACGCGGCCCGCCGGTGCTTCCTGCGGGAAGGCTTCCACCGCACGACGATGCAGGACGTGATCGCCGAGGCCGGTCTCTCCGTCGGCGCCGTCTACCGCTACTTCCCGAGCAAGGCGGACCTGATCAACGCGATCGCCGAGGACGCGGTCGGCGGAGCCGAGGTCGTACTCGACGAGGTGCTCCGGCAGGAGCCACCGCTCCCCCTGGTCGAGGCGCTCGACCGCGCGCTGGCGTACGTGGAGACCCAGCTCGGCGACGACGGCGTGCTGCGGATCGCGATCCAGGTCTGGGGCGAGGCGCAGCGGGACCCGGTGCTGGCCGAGTTCGTCGCCGGCAAGTACGACGAAATCCGCCGCCACTTCGAGGCGCTCGTCCGGCGCGCCCAGCGCACCGGCGAGGTGGCCGCCGACGCCGACCCGGAGGCCGTCGCCGCGGCCCTGTTCGGCCTGGTTCCCGGCTGGTTCCTCCAGCGGCTCCTCACCGGCCGCCCGGACCGCGCCACCTACCTCGCCGGCGTCCGCGCCCTCCTCGCCTCCTGACCGACCCCTACCCCACCCGGCCCCGCCCCACCCCGGCGCGGCGGCACGCAGGGCAGGGCGGGGCGCGGGCGGCCCCGGGTCAGGGAAGGCGCCAGGCCTGGAAGGTGGGGCCGTCGGCGGGCAGGGTGACCGTGCCGTCCGGGTCGGGGCGGAGGGCGGGGGCGCCGCCGTAGACGTTCTCCGCCGCCCGCAGCCCGGCCAGGCGGACCGGAACGCCGGCGGCCCGGCGGGCCAGCACCAGCACGGTGCCGGTCGCCGCCTCCCGCAGGAAGACCAGGGTGTCCGCGTCGTGGTGCAGCCAGCGCAGGCCGCCGTGGCGCAGCGCGGGCTCGGCACGGCGCAGCGCGACCAGCGCCCGGTAGCCGGCGAACGTCGACTCGTCCCAGGTCTCGGGCCGGTGCCACGGCATCGGGGTCCGGGAGCCCTCCCCGTTGGTGCCGGTCAGGCCCAGCTCGTCGCCGGCGAAGATCACCGGGGTGCCCGGCATGGTGGCGAGCAGACCGGCGGCGACCTCCTGCCGCGCGGCGTCGCCGACCACGGTGCGGATCCGGGCCGAGTCGTGCGAGCCGAGCAGCTGCCACGAGTGCGTGTACGACCGCCACGAGACCAGCGACCGGTAGGCGTTCATGGTGGCCAGCACGGCGTCGGCGTCCCGCCGCTGCACCCCGCCCGGGGTGCCGAGGAAGTTCGGCAGCGGGTCGTCGCCGTGCCGCAGCCAGGACCAGACGGGGTCGGTGAAGCCGACGTAGTTCATCGTCCCGTGCCAGCCGTCGCGGTCCAGGTCGCCGGTGTGGTCGTGGCCGTGCTCGGCCAGCAGCAGGCCGTCGGCGCGGGTCTCGGCGACCACCCGGCGCAGCAGCGCCGCCACCTCGTGGGTGTACGCGTCGGCGCCCCGCCGCCCGGTCATGTTCGCCACGTCCACCCGCCAGCCGTCCAGCCCGTACGGCGGGCGCAGCCAGCGGCGCAGCAGCGAGTCCTCGGCGGTCGCGAAGCGCCGGCGCAGCTCGGCGCTGCCCCAGTTCAGCTTCGGCAGCGACGTGACCCCGTTCCAGGACTCGTAGCAGCCGGTCACCTCGTCGAAGTAGTACAGCTCCCGCTCCGGCGCGGACACGTCCGAGGCGGCCCGGGTGAACCACTCGTGCGCGTCGCCGGTGTGGTTGCTGGTGATGTCGCCGAGCAGCCGCCAGCCGCGGGCGCGTACGGCGTCGGCGAGCCGGGCCAGCGCGGCGTTCCCGCCGAGCAGCGGATCGACGGTGTCGAAGCTGGACGCGTCGTAGCGGTGGTTGGAGCGGGCCGGGAAGATCGGCGTCAGGTAGACGGTGTTCACGCCGAGCCGGTCCAGGTGGTCCAGCCGTTCGGTGACGCCGTCCAGGTCGCCGCCGTAGAACTGGTAGGGGGTCTCCGGGCCGCGCCCGATCACCGGGGTGTCCCAGTCGCACGGGATCGCCCAGTCCGGCAGGTCGCGCCCGTCGGCGGCGGCGGAGCGGGCGAACCGGTCCGGGAAGATCTGGTAGATCACCGCGTCCCGGGCCCAGGCCGGCGGCGGGGCGTGGGTGACCAGCTTGAAGTCGCCGTTGTCCGGCACGTCGTGGTGCGCCACGCCGGCGGCGTTCAGCCAGCGGTAGCCGCGGCGGCCGGTGAGCATGAACCGGTAGTTGCTGACCGGGTTGCGGGCCTCGACCGGGACCCGCCACCAGACGTCGTCGCCGTCGGTGCGGTCGACGACCGCCTCGGTGAACCGCGGCTCACCGTCGCCGGTGGTGCGCACGTGCACCTGGCGGACGTCGGCGCCGGCCGGCACCCGGACGAAGACGTCGACGGTGTCGCCGAGCGAGGGCTCCTGCTCGGGGACGTACAGGGCGGATCCGTCGTGGTGCGGCAACAGGGACATGGCGGTGCCTTTCGCGTCGAACGGACGGGGAGAGAGAGGGGCCACCCGCCGCGGCCGGTTTCCCGACCGCGGCGGTCGACCCGCGACTGCTCCGGTGTACGTCGGACGCCGACGCCCTTGCCGCAGCGGTGAGCCGAGGAGGCTCAGCCTTTGACAGCTCCGGCGGTGAGGCCGGAGACGATGTAGCGCTGGACCAGTTGGAAGACCAGCACCGTGGGAATGGCGGTGAGCAGGGTGCCCGCCGCGAAGATGCCGAAGTTGTTGTTCCGCTCCCCGGCCACCAGACCGAACATGCCGACCGCGAGGGTCTTGGACTCGCTGTTGGTCAGGAAGACGTTCGCCATCAGGAACTCGTTGATGGTGCCGATGAAGGCGAGCAGGCCGGTCACCGCCAGGATCGGCGCCACCAGCGGCAGCATGATCCGGAAGAAGACCTGGGCGTGCGTGGCGCCGTCCATCGTGGCCGACTCGTCCAGCTCCCGGGGAAGCGTGTCGAAGAAGCCCTTCATCAGCCAGGTGTTCACGCCGAGCGCGCCGCCCAGGTAGAGCAGCAGCAGGCCCCACGGCGTGTTGAAGCCGATCGCCGGCCACAGGTCGGTGATCGTGGTGAAGATCAGGAAGATCGCCACGATCGCCAGGAACTGCGGGAACATCTGGATCAGCAGAAGCGACAGCAGCCCGACGCGCCGCCCGGAGAACCGCATCCGCGAGAAGGCGTACGCCGCCAGCGCCGACAGGAAGACCGACGCGAACGAGGCCACCCCGGCGATCAGCAGCGAGTTGAGGAACCACCACCCGAACGCCGTGCGGTCGAACAGGTCCACGAAGTTGTCGAAGGACGCGCCGGTCGGCACCAGTTCGGTCGAGGAGAGCGTGCCGAGCGGGTTGAGCGCGGCCGAGAGCACGAACAGGATCGGGAAGAGGCTGAACGCGACCGCCAGCACGCCGACCAGGTGACGCCAGCCGACCTGGGCGAACCACCGGTTGCGGCCCCGGCCCGCGGTGCGGTTGCCGGCCGGGGCGGCGCCGGTGCCGCCGCCCGCGACCGAAGTGCCGTGCAGCGAGGTCACGAGTACACCTCCTCCTGCTTGCGGGTGCGCCGGAAGCTCACCGCCGAGACCACCGCGACGATGGTGAAGATGAAGATCGACACCGCGGCCGCCAGGCCGAACTGGGCTCCCTGGGCGCCGAAGGCCAGCCGGTAGGTGTACGTGATGAGCAGGTCGGTCGCCCCCGCGGTCGGGTTGTCCGCCGGGAAGGGGCCACCCTCGGTGGTCAGGTAGATCGCGTTGAAGTTGTTGAAGTTGTACGCGAACGACGCGATCAGCAGCGGGGAGAGCGCGACCAGCAGCAGCGGCAGGGTGACCGACCGGAACGACTGCCAGGGCGATGCGCCGTCGACCGACGTCGCCTCGGTCAGCTCCTTCGGGATGGCCTGCAACGCGCCCGTGGCGACCAGGAACATGTACGGGTAGCCCAGCCAGAGCTGCACCAGGATCACCGCGATCCGGGCCGACCACTCCTGGCCGAACCAGTCCACCCCGATCCCGAACAGGTTGTTGATCAGGCCGAAGTCCGTGTTGAACATGTCCCGCCAGACCAGCAGCATCGCGAAGGACGGCATGGCGTACGGCAGGATCAGCAGGACCCGGTAGAGGTTGGTGCCCCGCATCCGGGGCGAGTGCAGCGCCAGGGCGATGAACATGCCCAGCAGGAACGTGCCGCCGGTCGAGGCGATGGCGAAGGCGAAGTTCCACAGCAGGGTGCCGAAGAACGGCCCGGAGATGGCCGGGTCGGTGAGCACCCGGGAGAAGTTCTCCAGCCCGACGGTGACCTTCCAGCCCTGGGCCAGCCGCTCCCCGTCGGCCGCGACGAAGGCGCCGGTCTCCTCGTCCGCCGTCCAGGTCCGGCCGGTCTCGGTGTCCCGGATGCAGTCGCAGCCGGCGTCGTACGCCCGGACCGCCTTGCCCTCGTAGGCGCGGGACAGGCCGGCGGAGCGCAGCGCGCCCCCGGAGGTCGGCACCACCAGGTCGGTGATCTCCTGGCTGCGCGCGCTGGCCTGACCGAAGTTGAGCACGGTGTAGCCCTCGGCGGCGGTGACCTTGCCGCCCGGCGCGACGGTGACCTGGCCGGCGTCGAGCTGGCGCAGCCCCCCGGTGTCGCCGGCCGAGACCACGCCGGTGGCCGGGTCGGAGACCAGGAAGACGAGCGGCCCGGTCGCCGGGTCGCCCTTGGCGGCGATCGACAGGGCGTACTCGGTGGAGCCGGGCACCTGCTTGACCGAGGCGGTCTGGATGGCGACGACGGCCTCGTCCTTGGTGCCGCGGTGACCGTCGCCGAAGTTCGTGAAGGCGGTGCTCGCCGTGTAGAGCACCGGGACCACCTGGAACGCGATCAGGAAGAGCGTGCCGGGGACCAGGTACTTCGCCGGGATGTGCCGCCGGGTCAGGTAGAGGTAGAACAGCCCGGCGGTGGTGGCGGCCAGGACTGCCAGCCCGATCCACTTCTCCGCCTCGACGAGCGGGAAGGCCGCCCAGATCGCGATCCCGGCGGTCAGGCCGAGCAGGATCACCTTGACGAGCAGACCGGTCGCGGTGATCGGCGCGTGGTGCCGCGCGGTGCGGGACGGGCGCGGGAGCCCGGAGCCGACGGGCTCCCGGCCCGGGTCCTGTGTGGCAGGTCCCGGGCCGGACAGCGACGTGCTCATTACTTGATCTGGCCGGAGATGGTCTTGCCGGCCGCGGTGATCGTCTTGGTCGGGTCGGCGCCGCCGATGATGGCGGCCTCGGCCTTACCGAACGGGTCCCAGATGGTGGCCATGGCGGGGATCGCCGGGAGCACCTGACCGTTCTTGCCGGCCTCCTGGAACTTGGCCAGGTCCGGGTCGGTGCCCTTGACCTGGTCCAGCGCGGCGGTCAGCGCCGGCGGACGGGGCTCGGCGTTGTAGAGCGCCACGGCCAGCTCGGGGGTGGTGACGTGGTTGGCCACGAACTCCTGGGCCAGGGCCTTGTTCTTGCCCTTCGACGCCACGTAGAACGCCTGGACGCCCACGAACGGCTGGGCCTCCTTGCCACCGGCGAAGCCGGGGACCGGGGAGATGTCGTACTTGATGTTGGCCTTCTTGGCGTCCGCGACGGCCCACGGGCCGGAGACCAGGAAGGCGCACTTCTTGCCGGTGAAGGTGGCGATCGCGTTCTCGGGGGTGATCGACCGCTTCAGCGCGCCCTCGCCCTTCTCACCGAGCGCGGCGATCTTCTTGAACGCCTCGATCGACTCCGGCTTGCCGACGCCCAGGTCCTTCGGGTCGTAGTCGCCGTTGGCGGCGGTGCCGAAGAGGTACCCGCCACCGGAGGTGTAGAGCGGGTAGATGTGGTACGCGTCGCCGTTCTGGCCGGACTGGAGGCAGAGGATCTCGCTGGCCTTCTTCTCGGCCTTGAGCTTCTTGCCGGCGGCGACCAGGTCCTCGATCGTCTTCGGCGCCTCGGGGGCCAGCTCGGTGTTGCGGATCAGCGCCAGGTTCTCCATGGCGTAGGGCACGCCGTAGAGCTGGCCGTTGAAGGTCACGGCCTTGACCGCGGTCTCGTTGAAGCCGCTCTTCTGCTCGGCGGCGAGCTGCACCGGGTCGATGGCGCCGTTCTGGACGAGGTTGCCGATCCAGTCGTGCGCGCCGACCACGACGTCCGGGCCGCTGCCCTGCTGCGAGGCGGTGACGAAGTTGGTCTGGAGGTCCTTGGAGACGGCCTGGACCTCGACCGTGACGCCGTTCTCCTGGCCGAACTTCTCGGCGAACGGCTTGAGGGCGGCGGTGCGCTTGTCGTCGGCCCAGATCACCAGCTTGCCGCCGGCGGCGGCCTTGATGGATTCCTTCGCGGCCGGCTCGTCGCTGCTGTCGCTGCCGCAGCCGGAGGCGGCGAGCGCCAGGCCGAGGACGGCGACCACACCCGCGGTACGGATGCGCATCGGTACTCCTGTCGTCATGGCGGCCCGCCGGGGGAAGGCGACCCGCCAGTGGAAACCTCTGTAAATTTCTTGCCAAACCGGCGCCCGATGTGCTGCGCCGCTGCTCTCGCGTGTTGCGGGGACGTTAGCAAGGGGTTTCAGAGAATGGAAGGGCTTGCAGGAGTGTACGCAAGATCTTGCTCGTGAGCTAAAGTGCGGGCCATGCGCGCTCGACTGTCCGACATCGCCCAGCAGGCCGAAGTCAGCGAGGCCACGGTGTCGCGGGTGCTCAACGACCGCCCGGGCGTGGCCCCCGAGACCCGGCAGGCCGTCCTGACCGCCCTCGACGTGCTCGGCTACGAGCGCCCCGCCCGGCTGCGCAAGCGCAGCGCCGGCCTGGTGGGCCTGGTGGTGCCCGAACTGGACAATCCGATCTTCCCCGCCTTCGCCCAGGTGATCGAGTCGACGCTGGCGCAGAGCGGGTTCACCCCGGTGCTGTGCACGCAGACGCCGGGCGGAGTCACCGAGGACGAGTACGTCGAGATGCTGCTGGACCGGCAGGTCTCCGGGATCGTCTTCGTCTCCGGCCTGCACGCCGACACCGCCGCCAACCACGACAGGTACCGCGCCCTGATCGCCCGTCCGCTGCCCATCGTCATGATCAACGGGTACGCGCCGGGCATCTCCGCCCCCTTCGTCTCCTGCGACGACGGCGAGGCCACCGAACTGGCCGTGGCCCACCTGGTGGCGCTCGGGCACCGCCGCATCGGCCTGATCACCGGCCCGGACCGGTTCGTGCCGGTGCAGCGGCGGGTGGCCGGCTTCCGGGCCGCGATGGGCCGGCTGACCGGCGCGGCCGAGGCGGACCTCGGCGAGCTGGCCGAGCTCTCCCTGTTCGGTGTGGAGGGTGGCGAGGCAGCCGCCGCGCGACTGCTGGACCGGGGCGTCACCGGCATCGTCTGCGGCTCGGACCTGATGGCGCTCGGCGCGATCCGGGCCGCCCGGCAGCGCGGCCTGTCCGTGCCGACCGGCCTCTCGGTGGTCGGCTACGACGACTCCCCGCTGATGGCCTTCACGGACCCGCCGCTGACCACCATGCGCCAGCCGGTGGCCGCGATGGCGGTCGCCGCCGTCCGGGCCCTGGTCGACGAGATCAACGGGCACGCCGCCCCGCACTCGGAGTACGTGTTCCGGCCCGAGCTGGTGGTGCGCGGCTCCACCGCGGTCGCCCCGGCCGACGGCACCCGCCCGGCCGGCGGCGGCGCCCCGGGCCGCCAGCGCCCCGCGCCGCCCGCGCTCGCCGTCCCCGCCTGACCGCCCGCCGCGGCTGCCGTCCCGCCGGGACCCGGCGGACCGACCGTGGGCGCTCGCGCGGCGCGACCGGGGCCATCCCTTGCGCAAGAAATGCTTGACTCTTGCAGCACCCGGGCGGCATCCTGCTCAGACCGCGCCTTCCACCCGCACCGCGCCGGGTGTGCTGTCCCGCGCGTCACAGAACGGGGAACCGCTTCCGATGACCGTCAGCAACCCCACGCCGCTGACCTCCGAAGACGACTGGTGGCGTTCCGCGGTCGTCTACCAGGTCTACGTCCGCAGCTTCGCCGACTCCAACGGCGACGGGATCGGCGACCTGCAGGGCATCCGCGAGCGCCTGCCGTACCTGCGCGACCTCGGCGTGGACGCGCTCTGGCTGACCCCCTTCTACACCTCCCCGATGGTCGACGGCGGCTACGACGTCGCCGACTACCGCGACGTCGACCCGATGTTCGGCACCCTCGCCGACTTCGACGCGATGATCACCGACGCGCACGCACTCGGCCTGCGGATCATCGTCGACCTGGTGCCCAACCACACGTCCGACCGGCACCCGTGGTTCCAGGCCGCCCTGGCCGCCGGCCCGGGCTCCGCCGAGCGCGAGCGCTACCTCTTCGCCGACGGCAGGGGCGCGGACGGCGAACTGCCCCCGAACGACTGGGAGAGCATCTTCGGCGGCCCCGCCTGGACGCGGGTGGACGACGGCCAGTGGTACCTGCACCTGTTCGACCCGGCCCAGCCGGACCTGAACTGGCGCCACCCCGAGGTCCGCACCGAGTTCGAGGACATCCTGCGCTTCTGGCTGGACCGGGGCGTGGACGGCTTCCGGATCGACGTGGCGCACGGCATGATCAAGGCCGAGGGCCTGCCGGACGTCGGCTTCAGCACGATGACCACCGGGCAGCGCCAGGTGGAGCTGCTCGGCAAGGGCCGGCTCCCCTACTTCGACCAGGACGAGGTGCACGAGATCTACCGCGCCTGGCGGCCGATCCTGGACAGCTACCCCGGCGGCCGGATGGCCGTCGCCGAGGCGTGGGCCGAGACCCCGCAGCGGCTGGCCCGCTACATCGGCCCGGACGAGCTGCACCAGGCGTTCAGCTTCGACTTCCTCGACGCCACCTGGTCGGCCGAATCGTTCCGCAAGGTGATCGACACCGCGCTCGCCGAGTCGACCATCGTCGGCGCGCCGACCACCTGGGTGCTCTCGAACCACGACAAGCAGCGGCACGTCACCCGCTACGGCGACGGCGCCGAGGGGCTGCGCCGGGCGCGGGCCGCCACCCTGCTGATGCTCGCCCTGCCCGGCTGCGCCTACATCTACCAGGGCGAGGAGCTGGGCCTGCCGGAGGTGCTCGACCTGCCGGACGAGCTACGCCAGGACCCGGCGTTCCTGCGCACCGGCGAGAGCCGGGACGGCTGCCGGGTGCCGATCCCGTGGAGCGGCGAGCTGGCCCCGTACGGCTTCGGGCCGGAGGGCAGCGAGCTGAGCTGGCTGCCGGCCCCGGCGACCTGGCGCGCCCTCTCGGTCGCCGCCCAGGCCGGCGTGCCCGGCTCGACGCTGGAGCTCTACCGCACCGCCCTGCGGATCCGCCACGCGCACCCGGCGCTGGCCGCCGACGCGGGCGGGGTCACCTGGCTGGAGACCGGGTCGGGCGTGCTCGCCTTCAGCCGCGCCGCCGGCGACACCGTGCTGACCTGCGTGGTCAACATCAGCGGTGCCCCGGCCCTGATCGACGGGTACGGCGAGCCGATCGCCGCCAGCGAGGCGCTCACCGGCCAGGGCACGGGTCACCTGCTCCCGGTCGACGCGGCTGCCTGGTTCGAACGGCGCTGAGCGGGTAACCCGTCATCGACCTGGTCGTCCGTTGTGCCCCGCGCCGACGGGCGGCTGGGCCACTGACCCCTTGTGGTGGGGGGTGAGGTGGCGCCGGCGCCTCGTGGAGTCCGCTCCCGGGGCGCCGGCGTCCACCTCGGACGGGTGTCGCCCCCGACCCACCCGGGTACGACGGGCCCATGGTGGTTCGTGTCACGCAGTACACCCTCGACGTCGTCGATCTCGACCTGATGGCCGACTTCTGGTCGGCCGCCCTCGGCTACACGGTCCACGCGGGCGGTGACGGCAGCGCGAAGCTCTGGCCGCCGGACGGCCGGGCCGGTGCGCCGACGGTCTGGCTCCAGGGCTCCGGCACCCCGAAACCCGGCAAGAACCGGCTGCACCTGGACCTCGTCGCCGACGGCGACCCGGCCGACGAGGTGCGCCGGCTGATCGGGCTCGGCGCCCGGCGCGCCGACGTGGGACAGCGCGGCGACGAGGGCTTCGAGGTGCTGGCCGACCCGGAAGGCAACGAGTTCTGCGTGCTGCACCGGCCGCCGCACCGCCCCTGACCACCCGCGCCCCGCGGTCTCGTCGCCCCCGCAAGCCCCGTCCGCGCCCCGCGGTCTCGTCGCCCCCGCGAGCCCCGTCCGCGCCGCCGCGTGGCCGTCCGCGCTCCGATCGGCTCAGGCGGCGCCGCCGGTGAGCTTCGCGGCGATGCGGGCGAAGCCGGCCCGCAGCTCCGCCTCGGTGGGCGGGGCGAGCGGCTCGGTGCGGTGGTTCTCCGCGGCCGCCGCCTCCAGCTCCTCGTCGATGGTGTCCTCGAAGTCGCCGTAGAGGTCGGCCTCCTCGATCCGCGCCGCCTCGTTCTCGGCGGCGACCTGCGCGGCGGCGATCTCGCCCCGGACCTCCTCCGCCGACACCGCCGGCAGCAGCGGCTCGACCACCGCCATCAGCTGCTCCTCGGCGACCACCGCCTCGGCCAACGCGAGGGCGTGCGGCCGCTCGTACGGGCCGCAGACCACCGGCTCCCACTCGTCGGCGTCGCTGAGCGGGCCGAAGGTGATGATCCACGGCAGGCCGAGCATCGGGGAGTCTTCCGGCAGGTCCAGTGTCACGAGTGCGCCCACGCGCCCATCATCGTCCGTCCGCCCCCTCCAGCTCCGGTGATCAAGAAGTTTGGGCCCGAAAGCGGGGTTCTGGAGGCGCAAACTTCTTGGTCAACGCGGAGCTGGGTGGGCAGCGTCGAGAGCCGCGCGGACCAGGGCGAGCGCCGCCGGCGGCGGCACGCCCAAACGGGCCGCCTCGGCGGCGTAGTCGGCCGCCACGCGCTGCAACCGGTCCAGCGCGTCGTCGCGGCCGGGCGCGACGAAGGTG
This sequence comes from Micromonospora sp. NPDC023814, assembly GCF_040639595.1. Lineage (NCBI taxonomy): Bacteria > Bacillati > Actinomycetota > Actinomycetes > Micromonosporales > Micromonosporaceae > Micromonospora > Micromonospora sp. NPDC023814. Next base: position 113,506 of record NZ_JBFAAF010000007.1, on the reverse strand, counting down.
CCGTGCCGGCCCCGGGTCTCCAGCAGGCCGGCCGCCTCCAGCTCCCGGTAGGCCCGGGCCACCGTGTTGGCCGCCAGCCCGAGGTCCGCCGCGAACTGCCGCACCGTCGGCAGCCGGGTGCCGACCGCCAGCCGGCCCGTCCCGATCAGCTCCGCGAGCTGCCCGCGCACCTGCTCGTACGGCGGCACCGCCGAGCCCGGGTCGACCGAGATCCGCACGCCCGCTCCCCCGTTCATCCGGCCCCGCCGGGGGCGCCGGGATCCGTGTCCGCGTCGAGGTCGGCCGGCGGCGGGCCCTCCGCCAGGTCCACCACCCGGCCGCGCCGGCTCGTCGCGGCGAGCGCCGCGCCGAAGAGCACCAGCTGGTTGAGCAGGTAGAGGTAGAGCAGCAGCCCCACCGCGCCCGCCACCACCGTGTACGCCGGATTGCGCTCGGTGCGCACGACGTAGTAGCGCCCGACGGTGTTCAGCAGCGTGATGCCGACCGCGACGAGCAGCACCACGGGGCGCAGCCGAGCGCGGCTCATCCGCAGCCTCGGCACCGCCACCAGCAGCAGGGTGGCCAGCACCGCGTTGACCAGCACGCTGAGCACCGCGCTGACCGTGGTCAGGCCGACCGAGCCGGTGCTGCGCAGCAGGAAGCGCAGCAGCGACTCCAGCGCGTCCACCGCCGCCACCGAGACGCCGAGCAGCACGAAGACGACGAGCAGCACGCCCAGGTCGACCAGGCGGCGTACCACCAGGTTGCCGGGCTGCTGGTTGAGCCCGTACATGAGCCGCTGCGAGGAGCGGATGGCCTCCACCCAGCCGATGCCGGTCAGGGCCAGGATGATCAGGCCGACCACCCCGACCGTGCCGCTGCTGTCGGCGATCTGCACCGGGTCGAGGAACGGCAGGTTCTCCCGCAGGAAGTCGGCGGCGGCGGCGCTGACCTCGTCGTTGTCCTCCAGGATGGCCCCGAAGACCGAGTACGCGACCAGCGCGAGCGCGAACACCGCGAAGAACCCGTAGTAGGCGATCGCTGCGGCCAGCCGCCCGCCCAGCACGTCGTTGTAGAGCACGCCGGCCCGCCACAGGTGGTCGACGGCACCGGACCGGCGGCGCGCGGCGCTGATCCGGCGGTCGATGCCCGCCTCGATGCGGCCCCACACGTTCACGCCGTCATCCTCGCCGATCCATCGCCGTCACGGGGGCAACCGGCCGCCGGCCCTCGCCGGCCCGGCGCGTCGCCCGGTCGGCGTCGTCGCCCCGGCCCACCGGCGGGCGGGGTCAGCCGCCCAGCCGGAAGTCCCGGCGCGGCTGCCACCGGGTCTGCCCGCTGTGCGAGAAGAGGGTGAACGCCTCCACCTCGAACATCGCGGAGAAGTCGGCCAGGTCCTCGTACGCCTTGTCCAGCGCCTCCGGCGCGACGTCCTGCGCGACGGTGACGTGCGGGTGGTACGGGAAGCGCGCCTCGCGGCGCAGCTCCGGGGCGGCGCTGATCGCGGCGGCGAGCAGCTCGCACTCGCTGATCCCGGCGGCCACCGCCACGAAGACCACCTGGGTCACCGGCCGGAACGTGCCGGTGCCCCGCAGGTGCAGCGTGAACGGCAGGTGGGCGGCGGCGACCGCGGTGAGGTGCCGCTCCACCGCCGGCAGCGCCGCCACCGGGATCTCGGTCGGCCCGAGCAGGGTCACGTGCGCGGGCACGACCTGGGGGTCGCCGGCCTCGACCCGGCGTCGGGTGAGCGTGCCGCCCCACGGCTCCGGGATGTCGACCGCGATGCCGATCTGGATGGTGTCACCGGCGTCCGGCGCCCCGTCCCTGCGATCCACGCTCCGCGCCATCCCTCCGGCCACCGACCTGTCCACCCTCACCCGTCGCGTCGCGGCGCTACTCGCCGCGCACCGGCGGGAAGAAGCCCACCCGCTCGTACGCGGCCCGCAGCGTCGCCGCGGCGACCACGCGGGCCTTCTCCGCGCCGGCGGCGAGCAGCTTGTCCAGCTGCGCCGGGTCGTCGAGGTAGGTCCGGGTGCGTTCCTGGATCGGCGTGACGAACTCCCGCACCACCTCGGCGAGGTCCTTCTTCAGGTCGCCGTAGCCCTTGCCGGCGTACGCGGCCACCAGGTCGTCGATGCTCCGCCCGGTCAGGGCGGAGTAGATGGTGAGCAGGTTGGAGACGCCCGGCTTGGTCTCGGCGTCGAAGACGATCTCCCGGCCGGTGTCGGTGACCGCCGAGCGGATCTTCTTGGCCGAGCGGGCCGGGTCCTCCAGCAGGTCGATGATGCCGGCGGGCGAGGACGACGACTTCGACATCTTCGCCGTCGGGTCCTGCAGGTCGGTGATCTTCGCGGTGTCCTTGACGATGTGCGGCGCGGGCACGGTGAAGGTCTGCCCGAACAGCGAGTTGAACCGCTGGGCCAGGTCGCGGGAGAGCTCCAGGTGCTGGCGCTGGTCCTCGCCCACCGGCACGGCGTGGGCCTGGTAGAGCAGGATGTCGGCGGCCTGGAGGATCGGGTAGGTGAAGAGGCCGACGCTGGCCCGCTCGCCGCCCTGCTTCTGCGACTTGTCCTTGAACTGGGTCATCCGGCTCGCTTCGCCGAACCCGGTGATGCAGCCCAGGACCCAGGCGAGCATCGGGTGCTCGGGCACCTGCGACTGCACGAACAGCGTGCTGCGCTCCGGGTCGAGGCCCACGGCGAACAGCTGCGCGGCGGCCAGCCGGGAGCGCTGCGTGAGCACCTTCGGGTCGTGGCCGGCGGTGATCGCGTGCAGGTCGACCACGCAGTAGTACGCGTCGTGGGTGTCCTGCAGGGCCACCCAGTGCCGCACCGCGCCCAGGTAGTTGCCGAGGTGGAACGAGTCGGCCGTCGGCTGGATGCCGGAGAAGACGCGGGGGCGGGCGGGAACGTCGGACATGCCGGCAATTCTGTCAGCAACGCCCGGCGTACGTCATGACGGGCCGGCGGGTCGGCTCGGACCCACCGGCGCCGGAGCGGTGACCTCGCGCCGGGGTTCCGGCACGCGCACGGCGGAGACGGTGAGCCGGGCCACGCGGCGACCCTCCAGCGTGTGTACCCGCAGCAGCCATCCGCCGGGCGGGTCGTCGGCGCCGGCCGGGCCGCCGGCCACCGGCACCTCGTCGCCGGCGACCGGGAGCCGGCCGAGCGCCGCCATCACGAAGCCGCCCACCGTCTCGTACGGCCCCGGGGGCAGGGTCACCCCGGTGCGCTCGGCGAAGTCGGCGAGGTTGAGGCGGCCGTCCACCACGGCGGGCAGGCCGGCGTGCACCGGGTCGGGGGCGCTGTCGTACTCGTCGTGGATCTCCCCGATCAGCTCCTCGATCAGGTCCTCCAGGGTGACGATGCCGGCGGTGCCGCCGTACTCGTCGACCACCACGGCGAGGTGGTGGCGCTCCCGGCGCATCTCGCTGAGTGCGGCGAGCACCCGCTTGCTGCCGGGCAGCCGCTTCACCTCCCGGGTCAGCTCGCCGACGGTGGTGCAGGGGTCGAGGTCGGGGCGCAGCAGCACGTCGCGCAGGTGCACGAAGCCGACCACGTCGTCGTGGGTGCCGTCGACGACCGGGTAGCGGGTGTGCGTCTCGGCCCGAACCAGCCGCTCCGCCTCGGCGATGGTCAGCCGGGCGGAGAGGAAGACCACCTCGGTGCGGGGCATCATCACCTCGCGGACCAGGCTCGCGCCGGCGACCAGCACCTCGTCGATGATCCGGCGCTCGACCGGGTCGAGCAGGGTGTTGGCGGCGACCAGGTCGCGCAGCTCCGCCTCGCTGATCCGCTCCCGACCGGCCGCGGGGCTGGCGCCGAGCAGGGCCGTCACCGCGCGGGTGGCGCCGTCGGCGGCGCGGACCACGATCCGGGCGACGGCCCGGGCCAGCGGGCCCGGCTCGCGGCGCGGTCGCGTCCGGGCACGTCGACGCGGCCCGGGACCACCCGCTTCCCGCATGACAGTGATGGTAGACAGCGCCGGGCCGCCGAGTGCGCCATGTTCGCCTCTGTTCGAACATGGGAGTTCGTGGTGGAATGACGGGCGTTGACGGAGCGCGGAAGCACGGCGACCGGCCGTAGGGTGATCACGACATGGCCGCGACGCGGGCGGCCGGGCGGGAGGAGACCGACGTGAAACTGCTCGTCACCGGTGGCGCCGGCTTCATCGGCAGCGTGGTGACCCGGATGCTGCTCGACGCCGGCCACCAGGTGGTCGTCCTCGACGACCTGCGCACCGGCCACCGGGAGGCGCTCGCCCCCGACGCCACCCACGTCGACGCCGGCCTCCACGACGCCGCCCGGGTGCTCACCCCGGAGGCGGGCTTCGACGGGGTGCTGCACTTCGCCGCCCTCATCGCCGCCGGCGAGTCGATGGTGAAGCCGGAGCTCTACTGGCACACCAACACCGTCGGCTCGCTCGCCCTGATCGACGCCGTCCGGGCCGCCCGCGTGCCCCGGCTGGTCTTCTCCTCCACCGCCGCCGTCTACGGCAACCCCACCGAGCTGCCGATCCCGGAGACCGCGGTCAAGGCCCCCACCAACACCTACGGGGCCACCAAGCTCGCCGTCGACATGGCGCTCACCTCCGAGGCGGTCGCGCACGGCCTGGCCGCGGTGTCGCTGCGCTACTTCAACGTGGCCGGCGCGCACCTCGACGGCGACGTCGCGCTCGGCGAGCGGCACGACCCGGAGACCCACCTGATCCCGATCGCGCTGGAGGTGGCCGCCGGGCGCCGGGAGAAGCTCCAGCTCTTCGGCGACGACTACCCCACCGTCGACGGCACCTGCGTGCGCGACTACATCCACGTCGCCGACCTGGCCCGCGCCCACCTGCTCGCGCTCGACGCGGCGACCGCCGGCCAGCACCGGATCTACAACCTGGGCAACGGCAACGGCTTCACCAACCGCCAGGTCGTCGACGTGGTCCGCGAGGTCACCGGGCACCCGGTGCCCGTCGAGGTGGCCCCGCGCCGCGAGGGCGACCCCGCCGAGCTGGTCGCATCGTCCGCGCGGGCCCGCGAGGAGCTGGGCTGGGTGCCGCAGAAGTCGACCCTGCACGACATGGTGGGCGACGCCTGGGCCTTCTACCGCACGCACCTCGTGGCGCCTCGGTGACCGACGACGTCGCGGCGCGTGCCGCCGCCGGCTTCCGTTCGGCGTACGCCGAGCCGCCCGCCGGCCGCTGGGCGGCTCCCGGCCGGGCCAACCTGATCGGCGAGCACACCGACTACAACGACGGCTTCGTGCTGCCCTTCGCCCTGCCGCTGCGCACGGTGGCCGCCGCCGCGCCGCAGCCCGGCGAGCGCTGGACGGTCTGGTCCGAGCTGTCCGGCGAGACGATCGCCTTCGACGCCGACGAGGTCGCCGAGCCGGGCCGGGTCACCGGCTGGGGCGCGTACGTGGCCGGAGTGGTCTGGGCGCTGCGGGAGGCGGGGCACGCCGTGCCGGGCGCCCGGCTGGCGATCGCCTCCGACGTGCCACTGGGCTCGGGGCTCTCCTCCTCGGCGGCGCTGGAGGCCGCCGTGCTGGCCGCCCTGGTCGACCTGGGTGGGCTGGACCTGCCCGCCGACCGGCAGCCCCGGCTGGCCCAGCGCGCCGAGAACGGCTACGTCGGCGCGCCGACCGGGATCATGGACCAGTCGGCGGTGATCCGCTGCCGCGCCGGGCACGCGCTCTTCCTGGACTGCCGCGACGAGTCCGTCGAGCACGTCCCGTTCGACCTGGACGCGGCCGGCCTGGCGGTGCTGGTGGTCGACGGCCGGGCCCCGCACCGGCACGCCGACGGCGAGTACGCCGCCCGCCGCAGGTCCTGCGAGGCGGCGGCCGGGCTGCTCGGCGTCGCGGCGCTGCGGGACGTCCCCACCGACGGGCTGGCCGACGCGCTGGCCCGGCTCGACGACGCCGAGACCCGCCGCCGGGTGCGGCACGTGGTGACCGAGGACCAGCGGGTGCTCGACACCGTCGCCCTGCTGCGCGCCGGCAAGGTACGCGAGATCGGCCCGCTGCTGACCGCCTCGCATGCCTCGATGCGCGACGACTTCGAGATCACGGTGCCGGAGGTCGACACGGCGGTCGAGGCGGCCCTGTCGGCCGGTGCCCTGGGGGCACGGATGACCGGCGGCGGCTTCGGCGGCTGCGTCCTCGCCCTGGTCGACGCGGAACGCGCCGACGCGGTCGCCGCCGCCGTCACGGCCGCGTACGCCGAACGCGGCTTCGCCGCGCCCGGGCACGTCACCGTCCTGCCCGGGGCGGGAGCGACCCGGCTGGACTGACCGCGCGGGTCGATCATCCGGTCAGGACGGTCGGTAGGGTGTGGCGTCGACCGGATCGTGCCGGGACGGGAGGCGACGTGAGCGATGCCGGAACGGTCGCGCAGGAGCGCGCCCAGGCGCTGAGCCGCGTCGGACGGCACGCCGAGGCGGCGCAGGTGCTGCGCGGCGCGCTGGCCGAGCAACCCCAGCACGCCGGGTTGCTGCTCCACCTGGCCCGCTGTCACCGGTCGACGGGCCAGCTGGCGGAGGCCATGCGCCTGGTGGACCAGGCCCTCGGCGTCGCCCGCGCCCAGGAGCACCTGCTCGCGGAGAAGGCCCGGATCCTGCTGGCGGCCGGGCACCCCGGCCACGCGGCGGCCGCCGCCCGACGCGCCCTGGAGTTGGCACCGCGGTCCTGGGAGGCCCACGCGCTGTTCGCGGAGGCACTGCTGACCCTCGGCAACCCCACCCGCGTCGTGGTCGCCCGCCGGCACGCCGACACCGCGCGGGAGATCCGCCACGACATCCCCGACGTCCACCTGCTGGACGCCCGGATCCACCTGCGGATGGGTCGGCTCCGGGCGGCCCGGGAGGCATGCCGGCAGGCCCTCGTCCTGGACCCGGCGTACGAGCCGGCGCTGGCCCTGCTGGCGCGGATGGACGCGTCGCGGGACCGGGTCGGCCGGGCCGCCCGGGGGTTCACCGACGCCCTGGCCGCCAACCCGCACGCGCGGGGGGCCGCCGCAGCGCACGAGGCGGTCGCGGTGGCCCTGTGCTGGCGTCTGTTCGACGCGGCGGCGCTGGCCGGCATCGGCCACTGGGCGCTGTTCGCGCTGGTCGACGGCGGGCGGCCCGGGCGGCTCGCCGCCGCCCTGGCGCTCCTGGCGGTCGTCGCCGGGTCGGCCCTGCCGGTGTGGCGGCGGCAGCCGCCGGCGGTCCGCCTCCAGCTGCGCCGCCAGCTCGGCTCGACGTCCGTCGTGCTCTGCCTGGCGCTCACCGCGACGGCACTCGGCGGGCTGGTGGTCAGCGGCCTCGCCCCGGGAAGGGACACGCCTGCCGGCGGGGTGGCCGCGCTGCTGCTGATGCCGGCCGGCGCTGTCTTCGCCTTCCGCGCCTGGCGGCAGCTCACGCGCCGCGCCGTCCCGGTGGTCCGCTGGATCGGCTACCGGATCTGGACGCGCCTCATGGCCCGCGCGACCGCGCGGGCCACGGCCGTCGGCACGGCCAGCCCGGCGGCCGGCGTGGTCAGCCCGGCGGCCGGCGTGGTCAGCGCGGCGGCCGGCGTGGTCAGCGCGGCGGACGACGGGCGGGCGTCGGCGCCCGCCCGTCGATGAGGCTCACTGCGCCTCGACGATCATCCCCGCGCCGACCGTACGGTTGGTGGTCTCGTCGATGATGACGAACCCGCCGGTGGTGCGGTTGCGGCGGTACTCGTCCGCGAGCAGCGGCACGGTGGTGCGCAGCCTTACCCGGCCGATCTCGTTGAGCCTCAGCTCGCCGGCCGAGTCGTCCCGGTGCAGCGAGTTGATGTCCAGCCGGTAGTGCAGGCCGCGCACGATGGCCCGCGCCGAGCGGGTCGTGTGCTTGACGGCGTACTTGCCGCCGACCTGGAGCGGGCGGGTCTCGTCCATCCAGCAGACCATCGCCTCGATGTCCTGGGCCACCGCCGGGGCGTTGTTCGGCCGGCAGATCATGTCACCCCGCGAGATGTCGATCTCGTCTTCGAGGCGTACGGTCACCGACATCGGCGGGAACGCCTCCGCGACCGGCCCGTCGGCGGTCTCCACCGCGGAGATCCGGCTGGTGAAGCCGGAAGGCAGCACCATCACCTCGTCACCCGGCTTCAGCACACCGGAGGCGACCTGACCGGCGTAGCCCCGGTAGTCGGTCACGGTGGTGGACTGCGGCCGGATCACGTACTGCACGGGGAACCGGACGTCGACCAGGTTCCGGTCGCTGGCGATGTGCACCCGCTCCAGGTGGTGCAGCAGCGACGGCCCCTCGTACCAGGGCATGTTCTCCGACCGGCTGACGATGTTGTCGCCCTTGAGCGCGGAGATCGGCACCACGGTCAGGTCGGGGGCGTCGAGCTTCGCGGCGAACGCCGTGAACTCGTCCGCGATCCGCTCGAAGACCTCCTGCGAGTAGTCGACCAGGTCCATCTTGTTGACGCAGAGGACCAGGTGCGGCACCCGCAGCAGCGAGCAGAGGAACGCGTGCCGGCGGGACTGCTCGACCAGGCCCTTGCGGGCGTCCACCAGGATCAGCGCCAGGTCGGCCGTCGACGCCCCGGTGACCATGTTGCGGGTGTACTGGATGTGCCCGGGGGTGTCGGCGATGATGAACTTCCGCCGGGGCGTGGCGAAGTAGCGGTACGCCACGTCGATGGTGATGCCCTGCTCCCGCTCGGCCCGCAGTCCGTCGGTGAGCAGCGCCAGGTTGGTGTACTCGTCGCCACGCGCCGCGCTGACCGCCTCCACGGCGGCGAGCTGGTCGGTGAAGAGCGACTTGGTGTCGTAGAGCAGCCGCCCGATCAGGGTCGACTTGCCGTCGTCCACGCTGCCGGCGGTCGCGAAGCGCAGCAGGTCCATGGGGCGACCGGCCGTCTCGGAGGTCGCCGGTGCGACGGTCTCGGTGGTCATCAGAAGTAACCCTCCCGCTTGCGGTCCTCCATGGCGGCCTCGCTGACCCGGTCGTCGCCGCGGGTCGCGCCGCGCTCGGTGATCCGGGTGGCGGCAACCTCCTCGATGACCTTCTCCACCGTGTCGGCGTCGGAACGGACGGCCGCGGTGCAGGACGCGTCGCCCACCGTCCGGTAGCGCACCCGCGCCTTGAACCGCTCCTCGCCCGCCCGGGGGCGGAAGAACTCGTTGACCGCGTAGAGCATCCCGTCCCGCTCGATCACCTCGCGCTCGTGCGCGTAGTAGATCGACGGCAGGGCGATCCGCTCGCGGGCGATGTAGTGCCACACGTCCAGCTCGGTCCAGTTGGACAGCGGGAAGACCCGGATCGACTCGCCCGGGTGGTGGCGGCCGTTGTAGAGCGCCCACAGCTCGGGACGCTGGTTCTTCGGGTCCCACTGGCCGAACTCGTCGCGGAAGCTGAACACCCGCTCCTTGGCGCGGGCCTTCTCCTCGTCGCGGCGGGCGCCGCCGAAGAGTGCGTCGAAGCGGTGCTTCTCCACCGCCTCCAGCAGCACCGGGGTCTGGATCCGGTTGCGCATCCCGTCGGCCGACTCGCGGACCAGGCCGCTGGCCAGGGCCTCCGGCACGCTCGCCACCACCAGTTGCAGCCCCAGCTCCGCGACCCGCTGGTCCCGGTATTCCAGGACCTCCGGGAAGTTGTGGCCGGTGTCCACGTGCATCACCGGGAACGGGATGTTGGCCGGGGCGAAGGCCTTCTGGGCCAGCCGGAGCATGACGATCGAGTCCTTGCCGCCGGAGAAGAGCAGCACCGGCCGCTCCATCTCGGCGACCACCTCGCGCATCACGAAGATGCTCTCGGCCTCCAGCGCGTCCAGGTGGGACACCTGGTAGGCGGCGGGGGCGGTCATGACACGGGCTCGCTTCGGTCGAATCCGCTCATCTGATTCCAGACCTTTCCGGTCGGGCATGCCAAGAAGTGCCGCTCAGGCTACCCGGAATGACGCTGCAGCGCTGCAAGCAACCGACTGGCGAGATCCTTGCGACAGACCAGCAGGTCCGGCAGACGCGGATCCGCCTCGTTGTATCTCAGCGCAGAACCGTCGATCCGGGAAGCGTGCAGTCCGGTGGCCGTCGCCACAGCCACCGGCGCCGCCGAATCCCACTCGTACTGCCCGCCCGCGTGGATGTAGGCGTCCACCTCACCGGTCACCACCGCGGCGATCTTCGCCCCGGCCGAGCCCATCGGCACCAGGTGCGCCCCGACGTCCTCCGCCAGGTCGGTCAGGAACACCGGCGGCCGGCTCCGGCTCGCCGCCAGGCGGATCGTCCGCCCGCCGGGCGCGGTCGCCGCCTCCACCGTCATCGGCGGGTACGCCGGCGGATAGTCCGTGCCCAGCACCCGGTGCTGCGCCGGCAACCCCACCGCTCCCGCGACCAGGCCGTGCGGCGTCGGCGCGGTGCGCGCCCAGAGCGCCACGTGCACCGCCCAGTCCGACCGGCCCTCCTCGGCGAACTCCCGGGTGCCGTCCAGCGGGTCGACGATCCACACCCGGTCCGCGGTCAGCCGGGACACCGCCCCGGCGTTCACCTCCGCCGCCCAGGCCAGCCGCGACCCCTCGTCCTCCTCGGAGAGCACCGCGTCACCCGGCCGCCACTTCGCCAGCTCGGTGCGGATCAGGTCGTGCGAGACCTTGTCGCCCGCCGACTTCAGCGCGCCCGCGTCCGCGAAGCCCATCTCGGCCCGCAGCGCGAGCAGCGCCTGGCCGGCCCGGGCCGCCAGCCACCGGGCGAACGCGCCGTCGATCATCGGAGGACTGCCCATGATTCCCGCTCCCGTCGCCTCGCCACGCTCCGCGCCGGCACGCCGAGCCGCGTCGCCGGTGCGCCACGCCGAAAGGCGAAGACTACCGGCTCACCGCGGGCGATCCGGCGCTCACACCCCGTGGTAGAGATTCTGCGTCGGCTCCACGCCCCTGGTGATCACCGACTCCACCACGTCCGCCGCCCGGTCCACCAGGAACTCCAGTTCCTTGCGCTCGGCCGCGCTGAAATCCGACAGTACGTAGTCCGCCGGGTCCTGCCGTCCCGGCGGCCGGCCGATGCCGAACCGCACCCGGACGTACTCCTTCGTGCCCAGCGACTTCGACATCGACCGCAGGCCGTTGTGCCCGCCCTCGCCGCCGCCGCACTTCACCCGCACCTGGCCGTAGCCGATGTCCAGCTCGTCGTGCACGGCGATCACCCGCCCCGGCGGCACCTTGTGGAACTGGGCCAGGCCGGCCACCGGCCCGCCGGAGAGGTTCATGTAGGTCAGCGGCTTGACCAGCACCAGCTTCGGCCCACCGAGCCCGAGCCGCCCCTCGGCGACCTCCGCCACCGCCCGCTTGTGCCGGCCGAACCTCGCGCCGAGCCGACCCGCCAGCAGGTCGGCCACCATGAAGCCGACGTTGTGCCGGTTGCCGGCGTACTCCCGACCGGGGTTGCCCAGGCCGACCACCAGCCACGGCCCCGTCTCGTCCGTCACGCCCCGCCCCTCCCGCTGCTCGCCCTCACCCACCTGCCCGGGCACCGATACGCCGACAGGCGCCCCCGACCGCGCGGGGACGCCTGTGGCAACGATGCGGACCGATCAGGCCTCGGTCTTCGCCTCGGCGGTCTCCTCGCCCTCGGCGGCCGGAGCCTCGGCGCCCTCGGCGGTCTCCTCGCCGACCTCGGCCTCGGCCTCCTCGGCGGCCTCCTCGACCTCGGGGAGGGTGGCCTCGAGCTGCTCGGCGGTCGGCGCGGCGGTCACCGCGGCGACCGGCAGCTCCGGGTCGGCGACCAGCTCGACGCCGGCCGGCAGCTCCACGTCGCCGGCGGTGATCTGGGTGCCCGCCTCCAGGCCCTCGATCGACGCCTCCAGGTGGTCCGGCACCTTGGTGGCGTCGGCGGTCACCGAGAGGGTGTCGTGGTCGTGCACGATCAGGGTGTCCTTCGCGGCCTCACCGGTCAGCTGGACCGGGACCTCGACGGTGACCTTCTCGCCCCGGCGGACCAGCAGCAGGTCCACGTGCTCGAAGGTGTCCTTGATCGGGTCACGCTGGATCGCCTTCGGCAGCGCCAGCACCTGGGTGCCGTCGCTGACCTCGATCGCGAAGAGCTGGTTGGCGCCGCCCTTGCGGATCGCGGCCGCGAACTCACGGGCCGGCAGCGCGATGTGCTTGGGCTTCTCGCCGTGGCCGTACAGCACGGCGGGCACCTTGCCGGCCCGGCGGGTACGACGGGCACCACCCTTGCCGAACTCGGTACGGGGCTCGGCGCTGATCTTTACCTCGGACACGGGGAAACTCCTGATGCTTCGCTGCGGCGGCTTGTCGACTGGCGGTGCTGGGGCGAGGGGCTCGCTGGGGCTCATGCGTCGAGAACGACTGCCCGGAGCACCGCGTCGATGACGGTGCCTCCGTGCGGCGCTTGTCAGCGGCCCGCCGGGCACCCTCGCCGTGGCAACCGCACCAGTCTACCCGAGCTGATTCCGCGCTTTCCGGCAGTCCCCATATCACCGTTCCCGCCGGCCCGCAGGACGACGCGGACGCCGGGCCGGGGACCACCCCCGCCCGGCTCGCGCGCGTCAGGTGGTCAGCTCAGGCCACCGAAGAGGGTGGTCACCGAGCCGTCGTCGAACACCTCGCGGATCGCCCGCGCCAGCAGCGGCGCGATCGACAGCACGGTGAGCTTGTCGAGCTGCTTCTCCGGCGGCAGCGGCAGCGTGTTGGTCACCACGACCTCGCTGATCGGGCTGTTCTTCAGCCGCTCGGTCGCCGGGTCGGAGAGCAGGGCGTGGGTGGAGGCGACGATCACGTCGGCGGCGCCGGACTCCCGGAGGATGTCCGCCGCCTTGCAGATCGTGCCGCCCGTGTCGATCATGTCGTCGACGATCAGGCAGACCCGCCCCTCGACCTCGCCGACCACGCGGTTCGCCACCACCTGGTTCGGCTTCAACGGGTCCCGGGTCTTGTGGATGAAGGCCAGCGGGCAGCCGCCCAACCGGTCGGTCCACCGCTCCGCCACCCGCACCCGGCCCGAGTCCGGCGCGACCACCGTCATCGGGCGGCCCGCGTACTTGTGCTGGACGTACTCGGCCAGGATGTCCATCGCGAACAGGTGGTCGACCGGGCCGTCGAAGAAGCCCTGGATCTGCGCGGTGTGCAGGTCGACGGTGAGGATGCGGTTGGCCCCGGCCGTCTTCAACAGGTCAGCGATCAGGCGCGCCGAGATCGGCTCCCGGCCGCGGTGCTTCTTGTCCTGCCGGGCGTACGGATAGAACGGCAGGACCACGGTGATCCGCTTGGCCGAACCGCGCTTCAGCGCGTCGATCATGATCAGGGTCTCCATGACCCAGGTGTTGACCCCGTGCGTCACGGACTGCACCACGAAGGCGTCCGAACCACGCACCGAGTCCTTGAACCGTACGAAGATCTCGCCGTTGGCGAACTCGTACGCGTCGGCCGGCGTCGGCGCGACGCCGAGCACCTCGCCGATCTCCTTGGCCAACTCCGGAAAGCCACGTCCGGAAAAAAGCATCAGGCTCTTGCGGTTTTCGGCGACGATGCTGCCCATGGGCCCGTCTGCTCCCGTTGGTCGGTGGTACCCGGCACGGTGGTGGTGGGCCGGGGACTATTCGGTTGCAGTATCCCCCGCGCCGGACGCCGGGCTGACCGCCTCGGCATCCCCGTGGATTGCCTCACCTTCACTTGCCCCGACAGCGCGCGCCGACGCACCCTCACCAGCGGCCCTGGCCCGCTCGGCCGCCTCGGCGGAGGCCGTGCCGGCCCGCTTGCGGGCCACCCAGCCGTCGATGCTGCGCTGCGGCGCCCGGGTCACCCCGAGCGCACCGGGCGGCACGTCCTGGGTGATCGCGCTGCCCGCCGCCACGTACGCCCCCGCGCCCACCTCGACCGGCGCGATCAGGCTGGTGTCGCACCCGATGAAGGCGGCCTCGCCGACCGTCGTGCGGTGCTTGTTCACCCCGTCGTAGTTCACGAAGATCGTCGCCGCGCCGATGTTGGCCTTCGCGCCGATCGTCGCGTCCCCCACGTACGACAGGTGCGGCACCTTCGCGCCCGCGCCCACCTCGGAGTTCTTCACCTCGACGAACGTGCCCACCTTGGCCTTCTCCGCCAGCCGGGCGTCCGGCCGCAGGTACGCGTACGGCCCGACGGTGGCGCCCGGACCGACCTCGGCGCCCACCGCGTGGCTGCGCAGCACGGTGGCGCCCGGGCCGACCACGGTGTCGATCAGCGTCACGTCCGGCCCCACGACCGCGCCGGTGCCGACCACCGTGCCGCCGCGCAGCTGGGTGTTCTGGTCGACCACCGCGTCCCGGTCCAGGGCGACCGTCACGTCGATCCACGTGGTGTCCGGGTCGAGCAGGCTGACCCCGGTCCGCATCCAGGCCTCGTTGACCCGGTCGCGCAGCAGGCGGCGCAGCGCGGCCAACTCGACCCGGTCGTTGCAGCCCAGCGTCTCGACATGGTCGGCAGCGACGTGCACCGCCACCGGCTCGCCGGCCGAGACCAGCAGGCCGAAGACGTCCGTCAGGTACTCCTCGCCCTGGTCGTTGTCGGTCGACAGCTTGCCGAGCGCGTCGCGCAGCCGGGCCGCGTCGAACGCGTAGATGCCGGCGTTGATCTCCCGGATCGCGCGCTGCGTCGGGGTGGCGTCCCGCTCCTCGACGATCTGCTCCAGCCGCCCGCCGGCGTCGCGCACGATCCGGCCCAGGCCGGTCGGGTCGGGCACCTCCGCGGCGAGCACGGTCGCCGCCGCGCCCACGCCCTCGTGCGCCTCGACGAGCGCGGCCACCGTCTCCGGGCGGAGCAGCGGCACGTCGCCGTTGATCACGACCACGGTGCCCGTCGCGTCCGGCGCGGCGTCCAGGGCGATCCGGACGGCGTGCCCGGTGCCGAGTTGCTCGGCCTGGAGCACCGGCGTGGCCTGGGGGGCGATCTCCGCCAGGTGCGCGCGGACCTGGTCGGCGCCGTGACCCACCACGACCACCGTGCGGTCGGCGGCCAGCGGCGCGGCCGCGGCGAGCACGTGGCCGACGAGGGTACGACCGAGCAGCGGGTGCAGCACCTTGGGCAGCGCCGACTTCATCCGCTTGCCCTCCCCGGCGGCGAGCACGACAACGGTGCGGAGGTGGGGCTGGGACACGACGCGGGCTCCCGTCGGGACGGCGGACACTCTCGCGGCCATGCTAACCAGACAGTGGGCCGGCGTCTGGCACGGCCGCACGAATGCCGGTAGATGCGGTTTGAGCTGGGGTGCCTGGATTCGAACCAGGAGCTCAAGGCTCCAAAGGCCTGCGGGTTGCCGTTACCCCACACCCCAATGAATGTCAAGCTTCACGAGCCGTCGATTCCGTTGTTGCCGCCCGCGATCCGGAACAGCTCGGCGATCATACCTTCGATCCGCCAGTAGAGGTCGCGACTGCGCGGCACGGTGATCACCAGACAGCCACGATAGTCATCACCGACGTTGCGGCGCACCGTCGCCGCCTTGTGTTTCTTGAGACTGGCGGGCTGGAAGCGCTCGACCGGCAGATCGAGCTCCCGCGCCCACCAGGTCACGGCAGCCTCGGCGTCGGCCGTCTCGTGGATGCTGACGCGATAGCCGGGGACGTCTCGGCCGACCCCGCACACCTCCAGGAAACGCAGAAAGAGCGCGAGCAGGCCCGGATCGCTGTTGACGAACTGGAGGCGGTCGTCCCGCCGCCACGGCTTCGACTTGGTCCCCTCGCACCAGTAGATCGCCGCGCCGAGGAGGAGCAGATCCCGTTCGCCGAGAGACCCCACCACGCCCGCCGCCCGCGCCCGTTCCGCGGCCTGGGCGGCGTCGCGGGCCTCGCGGTGCGCCGCCCACCGCGCCTCGGTCATCAGCGCCGAATGCGCCCTCCGCCGCTCGGCGACCGCCTCGTCCGCGTCCAGCGGCAGGTGCCTGACCCACTGGTACGCGGTGGACTTGGCCACGCCGAGCTGCCGGGCGATGTCAGTGACCGACAGCCCCTCGATGCGCAGCTCCGCGGCCGCGGACCTGAGGTCGTCCCTGGCGCGCGGCCGGCGCGTCCGCTCCGGCGGCGGGACGCCCCGGAGCAACTCGTGCACCCGGTGGCGGCCAAGGCCGGTGCGCGCCCGAATCTCGCGGACGGAGAGCTGCTCGACGGTGCGCAGCCGACGCACCTCGGCAGCGAGCGGATCGGTCATGAGCAGCACGTTAGAACGCACGTACGACACTATTGGGCATTCGCGCCCGACGCTGTCCGGTGCGCTCCCCGGGAACCTAAGTTACGGTGACGTAGGCGTAACTTCGTGATCTCCCGTCCCTCTGCGAGGTGCCATGTCCACCACACTCCTCGAGCCCGCCGCCGGCGGCCCCAAACCCCTCACCCAGGGCAGCCAGTCCCGAGGCATCCTCGTTGCCCTCTGGGCGTTCGTGGTGGTCCCCTTCCTGGCCCTCGTCGCCGCCGTACCGGTCGCCTGGGGCGGCTGGCTGAGCTGGACCGACGTGGCCGTGGCCGCGGTCTGGTACGTGATCTCGGGGCTGGGCATCACCGTCGGCTACCACCGGTACTTCACGCACGGCTCGTTCAAGGCGAAGCGGTGGCTGCGGGTGGCGCTGGCGGTCTCGGGCTCGCTGGCGGTGCAGGGCGAGATCATCCAGTGGGTGGCCGACCACCGACGCCATCACGCCTTCTCCGACCTGGAGGGCGACCCGCACTCGCCCTGGCGGTTCGGGGAGAGCGTCCGTGGCCTGGTCAAGGGCCTGTTCCACGCGCACGTCGGTTGGCTCTTCGGCCGGGAGTTGTCCAACCGGAAGCGGTTCGCCCCGGACCTGCTCGCCGACCGCGACATCAACCGGGTGGACCGGCTCTTCCCGCTGCTGGTGACCGTCTCGGTGCTGGGGCCCGCGCTGATGGGCGGCCTGCTCACCTGGTCGTGGCAGGGGGCGCTGACCGCTCTCTTCTGGGGCGGCCTCGTCCGCGTCGCGCTGCTGCACCACGTGACCTGGTCGATCAACTCGGTGTGCCACGTCTACGGCGAGCGGCCGTTCGCGATGCGCCAGGGCGACCGGGCGTCGAACTTCTGGCCGCTGGCGATCCTGTCGCTCGGCGAGAGCTGGCACAACCTGCACCACGCCGACCCGACCAGCGCCCGACACGGCGTGCTGCGGGGTCAGGTGGACATCTCGGCGCGGGTGATCTGGATGTTCGAGAAGGTCGGCGCGGCCCGGGACGTGCGGTGGCCGAAGCCCGAACGCATCGCGGCGAAGCTCGTCAAGCCGGCCACCGAGCGGTAAACCGGGCGGTGCCGGCGAAGGTTACCTGGCAGTATGGCCGGGTGACCGAGCACAGCGGGGGCAACGACGGACAGCCCGGCACCATGGGAGCCGGGCCCGGCGGGGATACGGTCGGACGGCGTAGCGCCACCCGACCGGCCGCCGGTGGGGCGACCAGATGAGCCAGCACACCGGCGGCACCATCCCACGACAGGGCGTCACCGAGCGCCGGCGGAGTGACGACATGGCGGATGTCCCTGGCAGCGACGGCAGCACCGGCCGGCGGCGAGCGGCTCCCGCCGGCAAGCCCTCCTCACGGGTACGCATGTCGGCCGCCCAGCGCCGCGAGCAGTTGATCTCGACCGCCCGGCAGATCTTCGCCGAGCGCGGTTTCGACGCCACCTCGATAGAGGAGGTGGCGGCCCGCGCGAAGGTCTCCAAGCCGGTGGTCTACGAGCACTTCGGCGGCAAGGAGGGGCTCTACGCGGTGGTGGTGGACCGAGAGGTCCGGGCCCTGCTGGACCGGATCACCACGGCCCTGACCGCCGGCCACCCGCGGGAGCTGCTGGAGCAGGCGGCGATGGCCCTGCTGACGTACATCGAGGAGGAGACCAGCGGCTTCCGGGTACTGGTGCGCGAGTCGCCGGTGCTGTCGGCGACGGGCAACTTCAGCAGCGTGATGAACGACGTGGCGCACCAGGTGGAGCACATCCTGGGCGCGGAGTTCTCCAGCCGCGGGTACGACCCGAAGCTGGCCGAGCTCTACTCGCAGGCGCTGGTGGGCATGGTGGCGCTGACGGGCCGCTGGTGGCTGGAGGTGCGCAAGCCGCGGAAGGAGACGGTGGCGGCGCACCTGGTCAACCTGGCCTGGAACGGGCTGTCGCACCTGGAGGCCAAGCCGGGCCTGATCACGGTGCGGGGGCGGTGAGTCCGCCGCCGGTCAGCGGGTGTGCGCCTCGGAGACGGGGTGGTGGCGGTGGCGCCGCTCCTCCGCGGCGTGCTCGTCGGTGCCGACCTTGTCGTACAGGCCGGTGCCGAGCAGGAGGAGGCCGAAGAACATCGACACGATGACGGTGGACATCGAGAAGTTGAGGAAGTTGGCCTCGGTCTGGAGCACGGCCATCATGAGGATGCTGGTCACCAGGAAGACGACCCCGGCGGTCAGGTTCATGTAGTGGCCGAGGTTGCCGCGCCGTGAGGCGCCGATGATCAGCACGATTCCGAAGATCACCGAGACCAGCGAGAACGCCAGGTTGGTGCGGAGCCCGAGGACCCAGGTGTCGCCCCGGTCGAAGAGTGGTTCGCCCAGCGTCTGGACGGTGCCCCAGACCCCGAAGACCAGGATGTAGAGCCCGACCAGCCCGGCGAGGACCCGGTAGATCGGCCGCGCCGGGTGGTTTACCGGAAAGTGGACCATGACCCCTCCGCCCGAGTAGTGACAATCACCCGATTGTCACCCGGACAGAAGGCCGGTGTCCGTCAAATCACCCGAAGGCAACATTCGGCAGAGGCGGAACCACAAAGATCCCACCCCACCGGCCGCAGAGCCGGGCTGGAGCGGGACCAGGTCGGTTGTCGCCGGAGCCCGACCTGCGCAGGGATCAAGCCTGACCGCCCGGAGCAGGTCGGGCTCCGGCGAAAACCAACAACCACTCAGAGCACGAGGCGGGCCTTCTGCCAGGCCTCCTGCTCCTCCTCGGTGCCGACCTTGCCGTACATGCCGGCCGTCAGCAGGACCAGGCTGACCACCATCAGCACGATGACGGTGATGATGCTGAAGTTGAAGATGTTGGCCTCGGTCTGGATGAAGGCGAGACCGGCGAGGCTGATCACCATGATCCCGTACGCCATCCACTGGTTGATCATGACGTCGATGTTGCGACCGATCACGGTGCCGGCCAGCACCGCCGCCCCGAGCAGGGCGCTGAGCAGCGAGAAGCCGAGGTTCGTGCCCTGGCCGAGGACCTGGGTGTCATCCTGGGCGAGGACCTCGTTGCCGGCGCTCGCGATGATGCCGAGCACGCCGAAGGCCACCAGGTACAGACCGGTCAGCCCGCCGATCGCCCGGTAGACCGGCCGCGCGGGGTGGTTGACGGGGGTGTGGGCCATGTCTGTGTCTCCAACGCCGTTCGGGTGAGGGGTCGCGGACGATTGTCCCGCACGTGGCGGTGTGACGCCGCACACGGGGGTCCTCCCGCGTGCGCCGCCACGCGAGGGCCGGCTCAGATCGCCGGGATCTCGTCCGCCAGGGCCAGCCAGGTCTCCTCGGTCCGCTCCCGCTCGGCCCGCAGCTCCTTGAGTTGCGCGTCGAGTTCCGCGACCTTGGCGTAGTCGGTGGCGTGCGCGGCGAGCTGGTCGAGCAGGGCGGCCTCCTTCTGCTCCAGCTTGGCGATCTGCCGTTCCAGCCGGGCCAGTTCCTTGCGGGCCTGGCGCGCCTCGGCGGCGGACATGCCGACCTCGGCCGGCGCGTCGGTGCTGACCGCGGCGGCCGGCTCGGTCGGGGCCGGTCCGGGTCGGCCGGCGGCCCGGGCGAGGTACTCGTCGACGCCACCGGGCAGGTGCACCAGCCGCCCGTCGCCGAACATCCCGTACGCGACGTCCGTGACCCGCTCGATGAGGTAGCGGTCGTGGCTGGCCACGACGATGGTGCCGGGCCAGGAGTCGAGCAGGTCCTCCAGAGCGGCGAGGGTGTCGGTGTCGAGGTCGTTGGTGGGCTCGTCGAACAGGAGCACGTTGGGCTCCCCGGCGAGCAGCCGGAGCATCTGCAACCGGCGGCGCTCGCCGCCGGAGAGGTCGCTGACCGGGGTCCAGAGCCGCCGGTCGTCGAAGCCGAACACCTCGGCGAGCTGGGCGGCGGAGACCTCCCGGTCGCCGAGCTGCACCCGGCGGGCGACCTCCTCGACGGCTTCGAGGACCCGCAGGTGACCGGGCAGCTCGGCCAGCTCCTGGGAGAGGAAGGCCGGCCGGACGGTCGAGCCGGTGGCGAGGCGCCCGCCGTCGGGGCGGGTGACGCCGGCCAGCATCCGCAGCAGGGTGGTCTTGCCGGCGCCGTTGCGGCCGAGGATCGCGATGCGGTCGCCGGGGCCGACCTGCCAGGTGACGTCGCGCAGGATCTCCTTCGGGCCGGCGTGCAGGGTCACGTCCGCCAGGTCGTACACCTGCTTGCCGAGCCGGGCGGTGGCGAGCCGTTGCAGCGACATGGTGTCGCGCGGCGGCGGGACGTCGGCGATGAGCGCGTTGGCCGCGTCGATGCGGAACCGCGGCTTGGAGGTGCGGGCGGGCGGGCCGCGGCGCAGCCAGGCGATCTCCTTGCGGAGCAGGTTCTGCCGGCGGGCCTCGGTGGCCGCGGCGACCCGCTCGCGCTCCGCGCGGGCGAGGGTCCAGGCGGCGAAGCCGCCCTCGTACGCCCGGACGGCCTGGTCGGCGACCTCCCAGGTGGTGGTGCAGACGGCGTCGAGGAACCACCGGTCGTGGGTGACCACGACGAGCGCGCCCTTGCGGCCGACGAGGTGGCGGGCCAGCCAGTCGACGCCGCCGACGTCGAGGTGGTTGGTGGGCTCGTCGAGGATGAGCAGGTCGGACTCGCGGACCAGCAGCGCGGCCAGCGCCACGCGCCGCCGCTCGCCGCCGGACATCGGGCCGACCGGCTGGTCGAGCCCGAGATGGGGCATGCCGAGGCCGTCGAGGATGGCGCGGACGCCGGCGTCGCCGGCCCACTCGTGCTCGGCGCCCATGCTCTCGCCGAGCCAGGCCGTGCCGAGCACCACGTCCCGGACGGTGGCCTCGGGGGCGAGCGTCAGGCTCTGCGGCAGCCAGGCGACCCGCAGGTCACGGCGGTGGGTGACCCGCCCGTCGTCCGGTTCCTCCTGCTTGGTGAGCAGCCGCAGCAGGGTGGACTTGCCGGCGCCGTTGAGGCCGACCACGCCGATCCGGTCGGCGTCGTCGAGGCCGAGCGAGACGTCGGTGAGCAGTGGCCCGGCGGCGCCGTAGCCCTTGGACACCCGGTCCAGGTTGACGATGTTGGCCACGACCTCACCTCCCATGATCAAGGCGTCCCCGTGCCGGTCGGCACCTGGGACGCCTGAGCCCTCCAGCGTACGCGGGCGTTGGGGCCCGCCCCGGCCGGAGCCGGGCCCGCCGCGGGTCAACCAGCGGGGCGGCCGGCTTGTTCCAGGTCAGCGGGCGCCGGAGCGCCGGCGGTCAGACGATGCGGGCGCCGGCGACCGGGCCGTGGGCGGTCCGTGCCTGGCGGCACACCCCGGCCGACGCCAGCTCGGCGGCGATCCGCTCGGCGTCGGCGGCGTCCACGGCGAGGAAGACGCAGGTCGGCCCCGAGCCGGAGACGATGCCGGCGAGCGCGCCGGCCGCCTCGCCGGCCTTCAGCGTCGCCGCCAGCGACGGGCGCATGGCCAGGGCGGCGTCCTGGAGGTCGTTGCCGAGGGTCGCGGCGAGCACCCGCGGGTCCCGCTGGCGCAGCGCCGCGAGCAGCGCGTCGGTGCTGCCCAGCGGCGCACCGGCGGTGCCGGCGTCGCGGAGCCGGTCCAGTTCGCGGTAGGCGGCCGGGGTGGAGAGGCCGCCGTCGGCGACGGCGACCACCCAGTGCCAGGACGTGGGGCGGGCCAGCACGGGGCTGACCGCCTCTCCCCGGCCGGTGCCGAGCGCCGTGCCGCCGTGGATCAGGAACGGCACGTCGGAGCCCAGGTCGGCGGCGATCCCGGCCAGCTCGTCGCGGGACAGCCCGGTGCCCCAGAGCGCGTCGCAGGCGACCAGTGCGGCGGCGGCGTCGGCGCTGCCCCCGGCCAGCCCGCCGGCCAGCGGGATCTGCTTGCGCAGGTGCAGCCGGGCGTGCGGCGGCACCCCGGCGTACCCGGCGAGGGCGTGGGCCGCCCGGATGACCAGGTTGGAGTCGTCCAGGGCCAGCTCGCCGGCCCCCTCGCCCTCCATGGTGAGGGTGAGCGTGTCGCCCCGGCGGGCGGTCAGCTCGTCGTGGATGGAGATGGCGTGGTAGACGGTGTTCAGCTCGTGGTAGCCGTCGCGGCGCAGCGGCCCCACCCCGAGATGCAGGTTGACCTTGGCGGGCACCCGGACCCGCACCGGTCCGCTGGCGCCGCGCCGCCGCTGCTCGTCCTCGTCGTCCGGTCCCCAGGCCTCGGTCACGGGGCGGTGTCCCGCAGGCGCAGGCGGATGTCGAACGGCTTCTCCACGATCAGCTCCTCGGCGGCGTCGGCGGCCGGCACGCACCGGCCGTCGACCAGGTCGTACGCGTACACGTGCGGATGGCCCGGGGCGGGCACGGCGTCAGCCTACTGTGCGGCGGACGGAGCGGCCGGGGCCGACGCGGCGATGGCGGCGAACTGCTCGACGGAGAGTGACTCGCCGCGCGCGCCGGGGTCGACGCCGGCGGCGGTGAGCGCGGCGGCGGCCCGGTCCGCGCCGCCGGCCCAGCCGGCCAGCGCGGCGCGCAGGGTCTTGCGGCGCTGCGCGAACGCCGCGTCCACCACGGCGAAGACCCGTTCCCGGGATACGTCGTCACGGGGCGGCTCGCGGCGGGTGAAGGCGACCAGTCCGGAGTCGACGTTCGGCACCGGCCAGAACACGTTCGGCGGGACCTTCCCGGCGGCGCGGGCGCGGGAGTACCAGGCGAGCTTGACCGACGGGACGCCGTACACCTTGGAGCCGGGACCGGCGACGAGCCGGTCGGCGACCTCCTTCTGCACCATCACCAGGCCGTGCCGCAGGCTGGGCAGCTCGGCGAGCAGGTGCAGCACCACCGGCACGGCCACGTTGTAGGGCAGGTTCGCCACCAGCGCGGTCGGTGCCGGGTCGGCCAGGTCGGCGGCGCGTACGCGCAGCGCGTCGGCGTGGTGCACGGTGAGCCGGGCGGCGTCCGGGCCGGCGTGCCGGGCGGCGGTCTCCGGCAGCGCGCCGGCCAGCGTCGAATCGATCTCCACGGCGTGCACGTGGGCGGCGGCGGGGAGCAGGGCCAGGGTGAGCGAGCCGAGGCCGGGGCCGACCTCCAGTGCCACGTCGTCCGGGGTCAGCCCGGCGGCGGTGACGATGCGCCGCACCGTGTTGGGGTCGTGCACGAAGTTCTGGCCGAGCCTCTTGGTGGGGGCGACGCCCAGCCGGGCGGCCAGTTCCCGGATCTCCGCCGGGCCGAGGAGACCGGTCACGCCCCGTAGCCTATGCGGGCCGGCACGGGCGTGCGGAGGGGGCCCGTGGCGGGGGACCTGCCGGTCACCACGGGCCGAAGACGCGGTCGCCGGTGGCGGAGATGGCGGCGCAGAGATCGTCCAGGTCCGCGCCGGTCGTCTCGGCCAGCGCCCGGACGGTCAGCGGGATCAGGTACGACGCGTTGGGCCGGCCGCGGTGCGGCATCGGGGTCAGGTACGGCGCGTCGGTCTCCACCAGGATCTGGTCGAGCGGGGTCAGCGCGGCGGCCTCGCGCAGCGCCCCGGCGCTGCCGAAGGTGACGGTGCCGGCGAAGCTGAGCAGGTAGCCGCGGCGGACGCACTCGGCGGCGAAGTCGGCGTCGCCGGAGAAGCAGTGCAGCACCACGGTGTCGGGCGCGCCCTCGTCGTCGAGGATCCGCAGCACGTCGGCGTGCGCGTCCCGGTCGTGGATGACCAGCGCCTTGCCGTACCGCTTGGCGATGGCGATGTGCGCGCGGAAGCTCTCCTCCTGCACGGCCCGCCCCTCCTCCCCGGTGCGGAAGAAGTCCATCCCGGTCTCGCCGATGCCGCGTACCCGGTCGCGGGCGGCGAGTGCCTCGATCTCGCGCAGCGCCTCGTCGAGGTCGGCCAGGCGGGGCGCCTCGTTCGGGTGCAGCGCCACGGTGGCCAGCACGGCCGGGTGGGCGTCGGCGGCGTCGGCGCCCCAGCGGGACGACGTCACGTCCACCCCGACCTGCACCAACCGGTCGACGCCCACGGAGGCGGCGACGGCGACGACCGCCGCGACGGGGTCCGCGGCGGGGCCGCCGTTCGAGTCGGCAGCTGCCCGCGCCCCCGGCTCGCCCGTCGCGCCCTGTGGGGGCACGCCGGCCTCGCTGACGGTGATGTCGAGGTGGGTGTGGCTGTCCAGCACGGGGCGGGGCAGCGGCTCGGGGGCGGGCGGGAACTCCCCCGCCCGGCGGGCGGCGCGCTGCTTGCGGGTTTCGGTGGGCTCGCTCATCGCAGGCCAGCATCACACACCGTCGGCGGCCCGCGTCGCGGGGACGCCACCGGCCGTTCACCGACTCGGCACATGTCGGGCCTAGCGTCAGGGGGGTGACCGTCACCCCTCAGACCAGCGGAAACGACCTCAGCGTCACGTACGGGGGCGCGGTGTACCCGGCGGAGGAGATCGCCCGGGGCGCGGCGTACGAGTTGTCCAGCGCGGCCGAGGCACCCGGCTTCGAGTGGTCCCGGCCCGGCACGACCCGGCCGTGGCGCAGGTTCGTGCACGCCACCGAGGTCAGCGACGTGCATCCGGTGACCGAGCCGGCCGAGGAGCCGGAGGCGCCGCTGCTGGTGCCGCTGCACCGGGAGCGGGGCTGGTCGTACGTGCAGCAGCTCAGCCAGCAGCCGACGGCGGCCGGCGACCCGACGCTGGCGACGGTGCGCGCCTCGGCGGTGGTCCGGCGCGGCACCCGGATGGTGAAGGTGCTCTCCGCCCGGCAGCTCGCCGGGTACGTGCGCGGGTGGCTGCCGCACGGCTTCTGCTACCGGGAGCACGACGTGGCGCACCTGCGTACCCCGGCGGCGACGACGGTGCTGCGCACCGACGGCTCGGACGCCCGGGACGGCGCGGACGTGACGTACGCGCTGCGCTGGCGGGCCGCCGACCCGGACGACTACGACGTGCCGGTCGGCGAGGCGCACCGCGGCCTGACGGCGCTGGCGCCCCGCGACCGGCTGGGCGCGGCGGTCCTCGGCACGGGGTTCGTGCCGAGCAACGGTCAACTCGTCCCGGAGTTCGTCACGCGGGACTTCGCGGACCTGCCGATGCCGGCGAACGCCACCCTGCTCGCCTACCCGGCCGACGGCGTGGAGGTGGTGCTCTACAGCTACCAGGCCGAGCAGCGCGGCTGGCTGCGGATGGCCGGCCCGCAGTGGCGGCACCTGCTGGCGGCCGTGCCGGGGCTCTCCCCCGACCAGGAGTACGTGCCGACGGGCGAGGCGCCCCGCTCCACGCGGCTGGTCGGCGGCTACGCCGGCGGCGACTACGAGGCGGTGGCCGACCTGCCCGGCGGGTTCCGGGTGCTGGCGATGACCCGCGCCACCCGGTACCCGGTCGAGTGGGCGGCCCGCCGGCTGCGGCTGGCCGACTGGCGGGGCGTGCCCTGCCTGGTGCTGCGGGAGGAGACCGGCTGGCTCCGCCTGCGGCTGCGCCGACCGGATCCGGACGCGGTGGCGGAGACCGGGGCGCAGTGCCAGGAGCGGGGCGTCTACGAGGCGTGGGCGCCGGCCGCCGAGGTCACCGAGGACCGGGTGGTGGACCTGCCGTACCGGCTCTGACCCGGCGCGTGCCGGATGTCGCCGGCATAACCGGGGACGGGGTGGGAACCCGCACGTGTCCCGCTGTCACGTGACCAGGAGACGCGCATGCCCTTCATCACCGTGGGGACGGAGAACTCCGCCCCCATCGACCTGTACTACGAGGACCACGGCGCCGGTCAGCCGATCGTGCTGATCCACGGATTCCCGTTCAACGGGGCGACCTGGGAGAAGCAGACCGGGCCGCTGCTGGCCGCCGGATACCGGACGATCACGTACGACCGGCGGGGTTTCGGCGCTTCCGCCCAACCGGCGTTCGGGTACGACTACGACACGTTCGCCGCCGACCTGGACGTGCTGATGACCGAGCTGGACCTGCGCGACGCGATCCTGGTCGGCCACTCGATGGGCACCGGCGAGGTGACCCGCTACCTGGGCGTGTACGGCTCGCAGCGGGTCGACCGGGCGGTGCTGCTGGCCCCGCTCGCGCCGTTCCTGCTGAAGACCTCGGACAACCCGGAGGGGGTCGAGAAGAGCCTCTTCCAGGGCTTCCAGCAGGCGATCGTCGAGGACCGCTTCGCCTACCTCACCACCTTCTGCGAGGCGTTCTTCAACTATCAGGAGAACAGGGGCAAGCTGGTCAGCGAGGAGGCGTTCCGGGCGCACTGGGAGATCGGCACCCGGGCCTCGGCGAAGGGCACCCACGACAGCGTGGACGCCTGGCAGACCGACTTCCGGGGCGACGTGTCCCGCATCGACGTGCCGGTGCTGATCGTGCAGGGCGACTCCGACGCGGTGCTGCCGTACCCGAAGACCGGTCAGCGGCTCCAGCCCATGCTGCCCGGCAGCCAGTTGGTCACCCTGAAGGGCGCGCCGCACGGCATCCCGTGGACGAACGCGCCCGAGGTGAACCGCAGCATCATGGACTTCATCGGCGCACCGGCGATGGCGCGGGCCTGACCGCCCCGCCCCGGAAGCGCAGCCGCACGGCCTGGCACGGACGACGACGGGCGCGACCCCCTCGGGGGCCGCGCCCGTCGGCACGCTCGGGATCAGCCGGCCAGGCGGGCCAGCTCCTCGTCGACGATCGACGGGTCGAGCTTGCGGAAGACCGGCTTCGGCGCGGCCAACGCCCGGCCCACCTCCAGCGGCACGGACTCCCAGCGCGCGCCGACGGAGTAGTCACCGGTCAGCACCGGGTACGCGGGCCCGCCGTCGAGGTCGTCGACCTCCTCGATGACCGGCATCGGGGCGTGCACGCCGGTGCCGCCGAGCAGCTCGTGCACCTTCTGCGCGGAGTGCGGCAGGAACGGGGTGAGCAGCGTGTTGGCGTCGCTGACCACCTGGAGGGCGACGTGCAGGATGGTGCCCATCCGGGGCTTGTCGGCCTCGCCCTTGAGCTTCCACGGGGCCTGCTCGGAGAGGTACTTGTTGGCCTCGGCGACCACCCGCATCGCCTCACCGATGGCCTGCTTCTGCCGGTGCCGGGCGATCAGGTCGCCGACCGTGGCGAAACCGGCCCGGGCGACGGCGAGCAGCGCCTCGTCGGCCTCGGTGAGCCCGGCCGGGTCGACGGGCGGGATCGCGCCGAAGTTCTTCGCCGCCATCGAGATGGAGCGGTTGACCAGGTTGCCCCAGCCGGCGACCAGCTCGTCGTTGTTGCGGCGGAGGAATTCGGCCCAGGTGAAGTCGGTGTCGTTGCTCTCCGGGCCGGCGGCGGCGATGAAGTAGCGCAGTGCGTCGGCGTCGTACCGCTCCAGGAAGTCCCGGACGTAGATGACGACCCGCCGGGAGGAGGAGAACTTGCGCCCCTCCATGGTCAGGTATTCGCTGGAGACCACCTCGGTGGGCAGGTTGAGCCGGCCCAGCTCGCCCGGCTGGCCGTCGCGGTCACCCTCGCCCGAGTAGCCGGAGAGCAGCGCCGGCCAGATCACCGAGTGGAAGACGATGTTGTCCTTGCCCATGAAGTAGTAGGCGCGGGCGTCACCGCCGACTCCGTCGGCAAACGGGACACCGCCCTCCGCGCCCGTTGAATTCCAGTACCTGCGCCACGCCTCCGGGTCGCCGGAGCGGCGGGCCCACTCGATCGAGGCGGAGAGGTAGCCGATCACCGCGTCGAACCAGACGTAGATGCGCTTGTCGGGGCGGTCCCGCCAGCCGTCGAGCGGGATCGGCACGCCCCACTCCAGGTCCCGGGTGATGGCCCGGGGCTGGAGGTCGTCGAGCAGGTTCCGCGAGAAGCGCAGCACGTTGGGCCGCCAGCCCTCGCGGGTGTCCAGCCACTGCCGCAGCACGTCGGCCAGGGCGGGCAGGTCCAGGAAGAAGTGCTCGGTCTCGACGAACTTCGGGGTCTCCCCGTTGATCCGCGACTTCGGGTCGATCAGGTCGATCGGGTCGAGCTGGTTGCCGCAGTTGTCACACTGGTCGCCCCGGGCGCTGTCGTAGCCGCAGATCGGGCAGGTGCCCTCGATGTAGCGGTCGGGCAGGGTCCGGCCGGTGGACGGGGAGATCGCGCCCATGGTGGTCTTCGGGACGATGTAGCCGTTGCGGTACATCCCCTCGAACAGCTCCTGCACCACCGCGTAGTGGTTGCGGGTGGTGGTGCGGGTGAACAGGTCGTAGGAGAGCCCGAGGCCGTGCAGGTCCTCGACGATCACCCGGTTGTAGCGGTCGGCCAGCTCGCGCGGGGTGACGCCGTCGGCGTCCGCCTGCACCTGGATGGGGGTGCCGTGCTCGTCGGTGCCCGACACCATGAGCACGTCGTGGCCGGCCATCCGCATGTACCGGCTGAAGACGTCGGAGGGAACGCCGAAACCGGAGACGTGGCCGATGTGGCGCGGGCCGTTGGCGTACGGCCAGGCAACCGCCGCGAGAACGTGACTCATGACCAGCAAGCCTAGTGACCCGCTTCGGGTGACCGCGAATCAATACGGCTCGCGGGTCGGCGGACCGGCCGGATCGGCTCCGCCATTTGTCCGATTTGTCGCCGACACGCGGCCTGAGCTGCCCGTCCACGTGCGGGTGGCGGGGTGCAATGAACGCCGTGACTGGCAGAAGAGCGGCCCGGGATCACGACGACCGCCCCTCCGGCCCGCCGGACGGCGGTGCGGCCGGTGCGTCGCGCGGCACCGTCGCGCCGCATCCGCGGGCGGTCCCGCCCGCCGCGCCGCCGGAGCCGCCCGCCGGGCCCACCGAGCCGCCCACCGAGCCGCCCGCCGACCCCGCCGGGCCGCCCGCCGAGACGGCCGAGGCCGCCGAGCCGGCCGCCGAGGTCGAGCCCACGACCGGGGCGCCGGTCGACGCCGTGCCGCGCCGGGTCCCGGTCCGCCAACCCCACCACGCCCGCCGGGGACGTCCCGCCGACGGGGGTACGCCGGACGGCGACGACCCCGGCGGTACGACCGACGGCGACGACGGCGCGTACTGGCCGCCGATCGAGCAGGTGCACTGGGACGGCACGCCGATCAGAGAGAAGCCGCCGCACGAACGGCAGCGGTCGTCCCGGGACCGGGACCGGCGGGCCCGGCGCGCCCCGCGCCCGCCCGATCCGCTGCCGGGGCTGGCCGCGCTGCTGGCGCTGAGCCTGGTCGCGACCTTCTTCGCCTGGGTCAGCGCGGGGCCGTTCTGGCTGGCGGTGGGGCACGCCACCCCGGGCACGGCGGTGATCGTCGACTGCACCGGGGGCGGGCTCGCCCAGCGCTGCCGGGGCAACTTCACCCCCGCCGACGAGCCGTGGATCGCGCACGGCGTACGGGTCAGCGGGGTGGCCGCGGAGCGGACCGCGACCGGCGCGACGCTGCCGGCCCGGATGACCGGCCCGGACGGCGGCACCGCGTACGCGGACGCCGGGGCGGCCGGGCACCTGCGCTGGCTGCTCGGCCTGCTGGTGGTGCTGGGCTGCTGCGCCGGGATCGCCAGGTGGACCGGGGCCATCCGGCTCGCCGACCCCCGGACCCGCCGCTGGGCGGTCACCGGCGCCGTGGCCGGCCCGCTGGTGATCACCCTCGGCTTCCTCGTCGCCGCCTGGTGAGTCGCCTCGCGAGGCGGACCAGGTCGTCGGCGGAGAGCCGGATCGCGCGGCGTCAGGCGTGCACGACTCCGTAGACGTCGCGCCGGCGCAGGCCGTACTCCGTGGCGACCTCGGTGATCGCGTCCCGCCGGGACAGGCCGGCGGCCTCCCGGGCGGCGACGGCGGCCCGCAGGGTGTCGTCGTCGGGGCGTTCCGGGGCCGTCTCGGGCGCGCCCGCCACCACGAGGGTGATCTCGCCGCGGGGCTCCCCCGCGGCGGCCCAGTCGGCCAGCTCACCGAGCGGGCGGCGGACGATCTCCTCGTACGTCTTGGTCAGCTCGCGGCACAGCGCGGCGGGCCGGTCGGCGCCGAACGCGGCGGCCAGGTCGGCGAGCGCGCCGGCGATCCGGTGCGGCGCCTCGAAGAAGACCAGCGTCCGTTCCTCGGCGGCGAGCGCCCGCAGCCGGGACCGGCGGGCGCCGGGGGTGCGCGGCAGGAAGCCCTCGAAGCAGAACCGGTCGCAGGGCAGCCCGGACAGCGCCAGCGCGGTGGTGACGGCGCTCGGGCCGGGCGCGGCGGTGACCGGCACGCCGGCGTCCAGGGCGGCCCGCACCAGCCGGTAGCCGGGGTCGGAGACGCTCGGCATGCCGCCGTCGGTGACCAGGGCGACCACGTAGCCGGCGGTCAGCACGTCGGCCAGCTCGGGGGTGCGCCGCTCCTCGTTGCCCTCGAAGTAGGAGACGATCCGCCCCGCCACGGTGACGTTCAGGTCGCGGGCCAGGCGGGTGAGCCGGCGGGTGTCCTCGGCGGCCACCACGTCGGCGGCGGCGAGCACCTCGCGGAAGCGCGCCGAAGCGTCGGCCGGGTTGCCGAGCGGCGCGCCGAGGAGGATCAGGCGCCCGGTGTCGGACATTTCACCCACGGGAACGGCTCCTTCATCGACAGGGGTGCCGGTATCGGAGACGACGGGCGCCACCGGGCACCTTGGCAGCCTACGATCGCCGGGTGACGAGTGCGTCGACAGCACAGAGCGCGGACCAGACGGGACCCGATCCCACGACGGGGGAGCCACCGGAAGGGTCGTCCCCGGCTCGCGGCGGCGGTGTTCCCGGCATCGTCCGGCGCCGGCTGGCGACCGTGGAGGCCCGGCTGGACGCGCGCTCCTGGCTGGCCACCGGCGTGATCGTCGCGATCGCGGCGATCCTGCGGTTCGTCGGCCTGAGCCATCCGCCCGGGAAGATCTTCGACGAGATCTACTACGCCCGCGAGGGCTGGGCCCTGGTCGACAAGGGCGTCGAGTGGAACTACAAGGACGGCGGCCCCTCGTACGTGGTCCACCCGCCGCTAGGCAAATGGCTGATCGGGCTCGGCGAGTGGGCCTTCGGCTACTCGGACGCCGAGCACGGCATCTCCGTGCCGGGGCACCTGATGACCACCGCCCCGGAGTTCGGCTGGCGGTTCTCGGCGGCGGTCGTCGGCACCCTGTCGGTGCTGATGTTGGTCCGCATCGGCCGGCGGATGTTCCGCTCGACCGCGCTCGGCTGCGCGGCCGGCCTGCTGCTCGCGTTGGACGGCTTCCACCTGGTGCTGTCCCGCACGGCGCTGCTCGACATCTTCCTGCTGTTCTTCGTGCTGGCCACGTTCGGCGCCCTGGTGCTGGACCGGGACGCCCGGCGCCGCCGGTGGGCCCGGGCGCTGGAGGCGGGCCTCGACCCGGGCCGGCCGGGGCGGGCCGGGCGGCCGGCGGGCGGCTGGCGGAACTGGCCGTGGTGGCGTCTGGCCGCCGGGGTGCTGTTCGGCTGTGCCTGCGCGGTGAAGTGGAGCGCGCTCTACTTCCTGCCCGTGTTCGCGCTGCTGGTGATCCTCTGGGAGGTCGGGGTCCGCCGCTCCGCGGGCGCCCGCCGGCCGTGGCGGGACACCCTCCTCGACGAGTTGCCCTGGCTGGTGCTGGCCGGTGTGCTGATGGTGGTCACCTACGTCGCCACCTGGTCCGGCTGGCTGCTCGGCGACGACGGCTACTACCGGCTCGCGGAGCGGTACCCGAACGCGCCGCTGAGCGACACCCCGGTCATCGGGGCGCTGCACAACCTCGTCGAGTACCACAAGGCGGCGTACGGCTTCCACCGGACACTGGACGAGGGGCACAAGTATCAGTCGTGGCCGTGGCAGTGGCTGCTGCTGGGCCGGCCGGTCGCCTTCTACTGGTCGGGCAACGGGGCGTGCGGCGCGCCGAGCTGCGCCTCGGAGGTCCTGCTGCTCGGCACGCCCCTGCTCTGGTGGTCGTTCCTGCCCGCCCTGGTGGCGCTGGCGTGGCTGGGCCTGGCCCGGCGGGACTGGCGGGCCGGCGCGATCCTGCTCGTCGTGGCGGCCGGCCTGCTGCCCTGGTTCTGGTTCGCGCTGGACGGCCGGACGATGTTCTCCTTCTACACCGCGCCGGTGCTGCCGTTCCTGGTGCTGGCGGTGGTCTACGTGCTCGGCGCGATCGTCACACCCGCCGGCCCGCCCGGGGGCGGCACCGTCGCGCCGCTCGACGCCGGCCAGGACCGCCGGCTCGTGGGCGGGGTGATCGCCGGGGCGTACGTACTGCTGGTCGCGCTCTGCTTCGCGTACTTCCATCCGATCTTCGTCGGCAAGCTGCTCCCGTACGCCGAGTGGTCGGCGCGGATGTGGCTGGACGGCCGCTGGATCTGACCGACGGCGCGCGACCCGCCGCGGCTCCGGGCCCCGGGGCGCGGCGGACGCACGAGAACGGGCCCGCACGCGTGGCGTGCGGGCCCGTCGACGTAGATGCGCGCCCCGATCGCCTGCCACGGGGGAAGCGGGCGATTGGGGCGCGCATGAAGAGCTTAACCACCCCACACCACTGGCACAACGGGTCGACTTCGGTCAGATTTCCGACCTACGCGACACCGAACGGATGGTTTACATCCGACATCTTACGGTCCGTCATCCTGCACAAACGGTGCGGATCGACCGCCGCCGCGAACCGGCGGCCGGCCGAACTTCCCGGCCGGCCACCCCCTGACCGACGTGCGGTTCATGCCTCGTCATTCCATATTCGACGGCCTGCGCTGATCGTCATCGGCGTCGCCGGACAGGCCGTTCATCCGGATGTTCACCTTCTGGAGACCGCACGTCAGGCAACACGGCATAACCAGACATAAAGCTCCAATTGCCTCCCTACTCTCGTCCGAGTGGTCGTTTACATTCACGACGGTGGGTCACCCGCCGTCCTCAAGGGACTTTCCGGCGCCGCCCGCTCCGACGCCGCCCCGGCCCTCGTCGACGCCACCGGGCGGCGACACCGACCGGCACGGCGCAGCGGCGTCCGCGCCGCGGCAGGCCGCCTGACGCACCTCTCGGTCGTCGCGACCACTGTCCGGTCGGGACCGGCGCTCCCGACCCGCGGCCCTCGGATGTCGACGCCCCGCCACACCTGCACGCGACCGATCAGCCCCGGCCGGTAGCAGGCGCAAGCGCCGGCTGATCCCGGCGGCGGTAGGCGGTTCAGCCGACACCCGTCACGACGATTTGGCACTTCCGTGACGCCTCACGGGTTTCACGGCGATCTCGCTGTCCATCGCACCTGCCCTGCGGAGGGCTTCTGTCGGACATCCCTGCCACCGGTCCGGTGATGACGGGGTCCGCACAGGCGTCCGCCGCACGGCACCGGTTGCTTGCTCGTAATCGACGCAGGAGGTTTGCGGTTCCGTGGAACAGGTAGCTCTCACCGGTACGCCCACGTCTCCCCCGGTGCCGGAGCGTCTTCCGGACGCGGAGGCGCGCGTCGCGGTCGGCTCGCTGGTCGTCGATGCCGTGCGGGGGCCGTGGGACGAGGGCGGCGTCACGCGCCCGCGGCGCCTGCACCACGTGTTCGAGTCCGCGTGCGACCGGAACCCGTCGGCCATCGCGCTCGAGTGCGGCGGTGCGCGGCTGACCTACCGCGAGCTGGACGAGCGCGCCAACCGGTTGGCCCACCACCTGCGCGCGCTCGGTGTCGGGGACGGCTCGCGGGTGGCCATCCTGCTGCGGCGCTCCGTCGAGACGTACGTGGCGTTGCTGGGCGTGGGGAAGGCCGGCGCGGCGTTCGTGCCGATCGACCCCGAGTCCCCGGCCGACCGGGTCGCCTACATCGCCGAGGATTCCGCCGTCGACCTGGTGTTGACGTCCTCGGCGCTCGCCGACCGGGTGGGCGACCGGCCGGCCCTCGTCGTCGACGAGTGCGCCGCCGACCTCGCCGCCGCGCCCGGCGACCGGCCGGAACTCGGCGACGGCAGCCAGGACCCCGGCGCCTACGTGATCTACACCTCGGGGTCGAGCGGTCGACCCAAGGGCGTCGACGTCGCGCAGTCGAGCATCTGCAACTTCCTCGACGTGGTGCCCGGCGTGTACGACGTGCGCCCGACGGACCGGGTCTACCAGGGCATGACGATCGCGTTCGACTTCGCGATCGAGGAGATCTGGCCGACGTGGTCGGTCGGCGCCACCCTGGTGGCCGGTCCGAACGACTCGCGCCGCCTCGGCGCGGAGCTGGCGGACTTCCTGGACGAGGCACGCATCACCGTCCTCTACTGCGTGCCCACCCTGCTGGCCACCGTTCCGCGCGACCTGCCCCGGATCCGCAACCTGCTCGTCGGCGGGGAGGCCTGCCCGGGGCAGTTGGTCGAGCGGTGGAGCCGGCCCGGCCGGCGGATCCTCAACACCTACGGGCCGACCGAGGCCACGGTCACCGCGACCTGGGGCGAGCTGCGCCCCGGGCGACCGGTCACCATCGGGCGGCCCCTGCCGACCTACTCCGTGGTGCTGCTGGACGAGCAGCGGCAGCCGGTCCCCGACGGCGAGGTGGGTGAGATCTGCATCGGCGGCCCGGGGGTGGCGCGCGGGTACGTGGGTCGCCCGGACCTGACCGCCGACCGGTTCGTCGCGCACGCCCTGGCACCGCCCGGCGGTCGGCTGTACCGCACCGGGGACCTCGGTCGGATCACCGAGGAGGGCGAGATCGAGTACCTGGGCCGGGCGGACTCCGAGGTCAAGATCCGTGGCCATCGGGTGGACCTCGGTGAGATCGAGAGCGTGCTGCTGGAGGACCCGGGGGTGGCCGAGGCCGTGGCGGCGCTGGTCCCGGTCGCCGACGCCCCGGACGCCCCCCACGAGCTGGCCGCCTACCTCGTCGCGCACGACGGCGACGAGGGCGGGTACGCGGAGCTGACCGCCCGGCTGTGCCAGACCCTGCAGACCCGGCTGCCCGGTTACATGGTGCCCTCCTTCCTGGACGTCGTCACCGCGCTGCCGACCATGCCCAGCGGAAAGGTCGACCGGAAACGGCTGCCCCCGCCGAACCGCCGGCTCACCCTCGCCACCGGCCCGATCGTGGCCGCCGAGGGCGAGCTGGAGGAGCAGGTACGCGCGGCGTGGGCGGAGGCGTTCGGCATCGAGTCCGAGGCGCTCTCGGTCGAGGCGGACTTCTTCGCCGACCTCGGAGGGCATTCGCTGCTGGCGGCGCGGGTGGTGTCGCTGCTGCGCGCCCGCGAGGTCGGCGTGAGTCCGGCGGTCCGCGACCTGTACGCCCACCCGACCGTACGAGGCATGGCGGCTCATCTCGGCGCCGCCGATCGGACCGTCGCGCCCAGCGCTCCGCCCCGCCCCGCCCCGGTGCGGCACGGCAGCCGGCGGATCGCGCTGGCCGGGTCCGGCCAGGCGGCGGTGATCTACCTGCTGCTGCTGGCGGTCACGCTCCCCGTCTCCTACGTCTACACCCGCAACGACGGTTTCGTGTCGGCCCGCGTCCTCGTGGAGCTGATGGTCGCGATCCTGCTCAGCTACCTCGGCGTGCGGTGGGTGTTGCCGGTGCTGCTGGCCCGGCCGTTGGCCGCGGGCATCCGGCCCGGCCGGTACCGCCTGTGGGGCCCCACCTACGTCCGGCTCTGGGCGCTGAACACGCTGCTGGCGGTCGGGCCGCTGCCCGTGCTCAGCGGTTCTCCGCTGATGGCGACCTACCTGCGGCTGCTCGGTGCCCGGATCGGCCGCCGGACCACGATCGCGACCAGCGCGATCAGCCTGCCGACCCTGATCTCCGTCGGTCGGGACGCCTCGGTCGGGTACGGCGTGTCGCTGCGGCCGTGGCGGGCGGAGGACGGCTGGGTCGTCGTCGGGCCGGTCACGATCGGGGCGGACGCCTTCGTCGGCGCGAACGCGGTCCTCGAGCCCGGCGCCTCGGTCGGGGCGGACGCCGGCCTCGGCGAACAGTCCGTCCTCGTCCACGGCGAGACGGTGCCACCCGGGGAGCGTTGGGCGGGCTCGCCGCCGGCACCGACCCCCCGGCTCGCTCCCACCGTGGAATCGCTGCTCAGCTACCGCCGCCTGCGGCGTGGCTGGCGCGTGCACCACATCGCCGCCGCGCTGGTCGGCCTGGTCGGTCTGGAACTCGGGGCGATCGCGATGGTCCTGCCCAGCGTGGCGCTGGTGTGGTGGGTGCTGCTGACCCGTGGTCTGCTCGCCGGCCTGGTCGCGACCCTGCCGGCCGGGATCGTCTACGTGCTCACCGTCTGCGCGTTGGTCGCCGCCGGCAAGCGTCTCGTGCTGCCGCGGGTGCCGATCGGCATCCACCACCGCATCCACTCGATGCTCGGCGTGCGCAAGTGGATCGCCGACAAGCTGCTCGAGTCGAGCCTCATGTTCACCAACTCGCTCTACGCGACCCTCTACACCGGGCCCTGGCTGCGACTGCTCGGTGCCCGGGTCGGCCGTGGCGCCGAGGTCTCCACCGCCGCGCACCTGGACCCGGACCTGCTCACCCTGGGATCGGAGAGCTTCGTCGCCGACATGGCCAGCCTCGGCGCCGCGACGTTCGCCAACGGCCGCATGGCGTTCCTGCCCACCACGGTCGGCAGCCGAGCCTTCGTCGGCAACGCCGCGTTCGTACCGGCCGGCACGGTGCTGGGCGAGGGGTCCCTGATCGGCGTCGGCACGCTGCCGCCCGACGACGGCGTCCCGGAGGGCACGTCCTGGTTGGGTTCACCGGCGATGCACCTGCCGGCGCGCCAGAGCAGCGGCTCCTTCTCCGAGGAGGTGACGTACCGCCCGCCGCGCATCGTGGTGGCCCGGCGGCTGTTCGTCGAGTTCTTCCGCGCGACCCTGCCCGCATCGGTGCTCGGCGCCAGCTTCTACCTCTACCTCCTGGCGCTGTCCTCCCTCGCCAACGGCCGGGACCTGCTCGTGCCGGCGCTGGTGTCGCCCTTCGTCGCGATGGCGTCGAGCGTCGCGGTGATCGCTTTCTGCGCGGCGACCAAGCGCAACGTCGTCGGCACCTACCGGCCCCGGGTGGAACCGCTGTGGAGCGGCTTCGTCCGGCGCACCGAGTTCGTCACCGGCCTCTACGAGGCCGCGGCGGTTCCCGCCGGCATCGGGCTCCTGGTCGGCACGCCGTTCCTGCCGCCGTTGCTGCGCTGGTTCGGGGTCCGCGTCGGCAGACGCACCTGGATCGGCACGACGTACCTCACCGAGTTCGACCTCGTCGAGATCGGCGACGACGCGACCGTGGGCACCGAGGTGTCGCTGCAGACCCACCTGTTCGAGGACCGGGTGATGAAGATGTCCGTCGTCACGGTCGGCGCCGGCGCCACGATCGGCACCCGCGCCATCGTGCTCTACGACGCGGTCGTCGGCGACGACGTCATGTTGGGCTCGCTCTCGCTGCTGATGAAGGGCGAACACCTGGTTGCCGGGACCCGATGGCGCGGGATCCCCGCCCAGGGCGTGCTCACCCACCACACCACGAGCCAACGGGCGGCCTGATGCCGCGCCGTACGGCTGCGGCCCGCACCGCTCCGCAGCCCGATCCCGTCCACATCCACCCACCGAAAGGGAAGAACGCTCGATGAACAAGGCACTGCTGGTTTCCGACGCGGCCCACTTCCGCGTCGACTACGAGATCAACCCGTACATGCACACCGAGATCCAGCCCGATCACGCGGTGGCGATCCTCGAACACGAGCGCATCGTCGCCGCGCACCGGGCGGCGGGGCGCAGCATCGAGTACGTGACGTCGGCGCCGGAGTGCCCGGACATGGTCTTCACCGCGAACGCCGCCCTGGTGCGGGGCCGTCGGGCCGTGCTGGGAGCACCACCACCCGAGCGCAAGGCGGAGCTGCCGTACTTCCAGGAGTGGCTGATCGACCACGACTTCGAGGTCCTGGAGGCGCCGTACCCGTTCAGCGGGCAGGGCGACGCCCTGGCCTGCGGCGACCTGCTGCTCGCCGGCTACGGCCAGCGGACCGACCGGCGGATGCACGCCGTGCTCGCGGAGGAGCTGGGCTACGAGATCGTGCCGCTGCGGACGGTGAGCCACCAGTGGTACGACCTCGACCTGGCGGTCGGCGTCGTCGAGCCGGGGCGAACGCTCGCCTACTGCCCGGAGGCCCTCGACGAGCCGAGCCGCCAGCGGCTGCGCGGCCTCGGCATGGACCTGATCGAGGTCTGCGTCGAGGAGGCGACGCGCTTCGCGCTCAACCTGATCAGTGACGGCACCACCGTGACCATGACCAGGGGGGCGCCGCGGCTGGCGACCGCGCTGCGTGAGCGTGGCCTGCGGGTCGTCGAACTCGACACGACCGAGCTCGCCAAGGGCGGAGGCGGGGTCCGCTGCACCGCGCTGACCCTCGACGCCCCGCTGCCGACGAGGCCGTGATGGCGATGGGGAACGTCGGTCGGCTGCTCGCCGCCGGCGGGCGGGCACTCGCCGGGCGTGGCCTGACGGTCCGCTCGCCCCTGCCCGGGTCGCCGGAGCCGCCGGTGGCGCTGGTCTACCGGGGGCCGGCGGCGCTGCCCGGCTGTCCGGAGGCGGTGGCGGCGCTACTCAAGTCCAGCCGTTGGGGCTTCGACGTCCGGTACGTCGGCCCGGACGCGGACGACCTGCCGCTGACCCAGCGGGCCCTGGCCGGGGCGACGCTCTACGCCCAGCCCGGTGGCGGCACCCTCAACCGCGGCTACCGCCACCTGAAGCGCCACCGCGACGAGATCAGGCAGTTCGTCCACTCCGGCGGGAGATACCTCGGCATCTGCCTCGGCGGCTACCTCGCGGGGGCCACCCCCGGCTTCGGCCTCCTGCCCGGGGACACCGACCAGTACATCGCCTCGGCCGCCGCCACGGTCGACTCGGAGCGGAACACCGTCGTCCAGGTCTCCTGGCGCGGCCGGCGACGGACGCTCTTCTTCCAGGACGGACCGTACTTCTGGCTGAGCCCGAAGGCCGAGGCCGACGTCCTCGCGACCTACCCGAACGGCACCGTCGCCGCGATGGTCGCCCCCTTCGGCGCGGGTCGGGTCGGGGTCGTCGGCCCGCACCCCGAAGCCACCGACGACTGGTACGTCGACGCCGGGTTGCCGATCGCCGACCGGCTCGGCACGGATCTCGGCTGCGACCTGATCGACACCGTGATGAGGCCATGACACAGACCGTTTACCTCAGCCACGCCGCCCGGGACCGGGCCGGCGACGCCCCGCCCGCGACGGCCGGGCGCTCCCGGCTGCTCGGCGTGGACGCCGCGCGTGGCGTCGCGCTGTTCGGGATGATCGCCGTGCACTCGTTGTACCAGTCCGACGCCCTCGGCCGACCGACCTGGTCGTTCACCATCTTCGGCGGCCGGGCGGCCGCCCTGTTCGCGGTGCTGGCCGGGGTCGGCATCGCGTTCCTGACCGATCGACGGCGGGTCCGCCTGACCGACGGCGCAGGGCCG
Organism: Micromonospora sp. NPDC023814; assembly: GCF_040639595.1. Taxonomy (NCBI): domain Bacteria; kingdom Bacillati; phylum Actinomycetota; class Actinomycetes; order Micromonosporales; family Micromonosporaceae; genus Micromonospora; species Micromonospora sp. NPDC023814. Next base: position 74,096 of record NZ_JBFAAF010000007.1, on the reverse strand, counting down.
GTGGCGGCGCTCGTCGTCCGGGCCCTGGCCATCGGCGCGATCGGCCTGGCACTGGGCTACGCCGACGCGTCCCTGGCGTCGGTGATCCTGCCGTACTACGCGGTGATGTTCGTGCTGGCCATCCCGCTGGTGTTCCTGCCGACCTGGCTGGTGGCGTTCACCGGCCTGGCCGTGGCCGCCGGCGTTCCCGTGCTCCGTCAACTGCTGCTGCCGCAGCTGCCGGAACCGACCTACGACAACCCGGCGTTCGCGCACCTCGTCGACGCTCCCGGCGCGCTGCTCACCGAGCTGTCGATGACGGGGGAGTTTCCGGCGGTGACGTGGCTGGCGTACCTCTGCGCCGGGCTGGTGGTCGGGCGGTTGACCCTCACCCGGATGTCGGTCATCCTCGGCCTGCTCTACGCCGGGGTCGCGCTCGCCGCGGCGGCGCCGGTGGCGTCGTGGGTCCTGCTGAACCGGTACGAGGGAATGCAGCAGATCTGGTTCACGCAGCCGAAGAGCGGGTTGACCGTGGCCGAGACGAGCGGCCTCCTCGCGCTCGGCGGGGACGGCAGCACGCCCACCTCGACGTGGTGGTGGCTCGCGGTCGACGCGCCGCACACCAGCACCCCGCTCGATCTGCTCGGCACGATCGGGAGCGCGGTCGCCGTGCTCGCCGCCATGCTGCTCCTCGGCCACGTCGCACGGCGGGCGGCCTCCGTGCTGCTGGTGCCCCTCGCCGCGGCCGGCAGCATGACGCTGACGCTCTACACCGCGCACATCGTGTTCATCAATTCCGAGCTCGACACTCTCGAGCCCACGGCCGGATACCTCGCGCAGGTCCTGGTCATCGTGCTGGTCGCGACGGCGTGGTGGGCGACCGCGGGCCGTGGCCCGCTGGAAGGGCTCGTGACGCTGCTCTCGCGCGGCGCCGGGCGACTGGTCACCCGGCCAGGCCGGGCATCGCGGGGTCGGGCCGGCATGTCGATGTACGCACGACCGGCGCCGCCTTCCGCCGACCGGCACGCGACCGCCTGGCGGCGCGGCTGACCGGCAGGGGTACGACATGGGACGGACCAGCTCGGGCCTGCTGCGGGGAGAGCCGCGGCAGATCAACCGGCGACGCCTCGTCGTCGGTGCCGGCGCCGCCGGCACCCTGGCCGCCCTCGGGTGGGCCGGCGTGTCGGCGGTCACCGGGGACGGCGACCGGCCGCTGGCACTGGTCTACCGGGGGCCGGCCGCCTGTTCCGGCTGCGCCGAGGCCGTGGCCGCCCTCCTGCGCAGCGCGCCCGGCGGGTTCCGCACCGAGTACTGCGGCCCAGGCGAGCAGCGGCAGATCTCGCGGAGCACGCTGACCGAAGCGGCGGTCTACGCCCAACCCGGCGGCGGCAACGTCGGCCCGGCCTGGCGCAGGCTGCGTGACCACGCCGAGGACATCCGTGGCTTCGTCCGCGACGGCGGCCACTACCTCGGTTTCTGCCTGGGGGCGTACCTCGCCGCCGCCCGGCCCGGCTTCGGGCTGCTCGACGGGAAGGTCGACCAGTACATCAGGACGGCCGGGGCGAGCGTCGACAGCGCCGACGACGCGGTGGTCCCCGTCCGGTGGCGCGGCAGGTCCCGGCACATGTTCTTCCAGGACGGGCCGACGCTCGAGCTGCGACCCGGGGCGCCGGGCATCGTGCTCGCCACCTACGACACCGGCGCACCCGCCGCCCTCGTCACCGCCTTCGGCGCCGGGCGGGTCGGACTCGTGGGACCGCACCCCGAAGCCGACCGGTCGTGGTACGCCGACGCCGAGCTGACCAACCCGGACGGCATCCGCCTCGACCTGGGCCATGACCTGGTGCGGAGCACGGTGGACGGGTGGGCCCCGGCGTCCGGTGGGAGCTAACCGGCCCGCGCCGTCACTCGCGCCGGTGCTGCCGGGGCAACCAGCCCATGAACCGGTCCTGGAGGGTGGTCCCGGGCGCCGGCGTCAGGTCCTGGGCGGCGGCCGCGAGGCAGGAGCCCAGGTAGACGCTGAGCATGGCGCGGTCGACCCGGTACTCCTCCAGCAACCGGGCGCGCTTGGTGGTGCACGGCCAGTCGGCGCCGCAGGTGCCGCAGGTCCAGCCCGGCGGCACCGGCGCGTGATCGTCCATCGGGGACGCTGAGCCTTCCACACCACCGGTCATCGCACTTCCTCTCCGGTTCACGTGGCGGCCCGCCCCCCGGCGGACCAAAGTCGACAATGGATGAGAGCCGTCCCCCTGCGACGCCCCATCAGCGCCACCGAACGCTACGGCGTTACGCGGTTGCGGTACGTTCACCAACCATGGCCATCGCGACGCTGACCGCGGACCAGGTGCTGGCCTGGCGGGCCGGTCGGCACCTGCTGCACCGGCCGGCGGGCGTGGACCCCGTCGACGTGGTCGGCCGGCTGGTCGGTGTGCAGGCGCAGGTCGCCTCCGCCGCCGAGCAGGCCGTCGCCGCCCGGCAGGCCGATCCCCGGCCCGGGGCGGTCGCGGCCGCGCTCGCGCGGCGTCGGCTGCTGCGCACCTGGGCGATGCGCGGCACCCTGCACGTGCTGCGCGTCGAGGACGCGCCCGCCTGCCTGTCCCTGCTGGCCGCCGGCCGGTTCTGGGAGAAGGGCTCGTGGCAGCGCACCTTCGTGACCGTGGACCGGCTCGCGGCGATCGCCGAGTCGGCCGCCGCCGCGCTGGACGGCCGGACGCTGACCCGGGAGCAGCTCACCGCCGAGATCGTGGAACGCACCGGCGACCGGACGGTCGCCGCACACCTCGACTCCGGGTGGGGGGCCGTGCTCAAGCCGCTGGCCTGGCAGGGCCTGCTGGTGCAGGGGCCGACCGAGGGCAACCGGGTCACCTTCACCCGGCCGGAGACGCTGCTGCCCGACTGGCCCGGCCTGCCCGACCCCGAGGAGGCCGCGTCCCGGGTGGTGCCGGCCTGGCTGGGCGCGTACGGGCCGGCGAGCGCGGAGACCTTCGACCAGTGGCTGAGTCGGGGCGGCTCGAAGCGGGCCGCGCTGCGCGGCTGGTTCGCCCGGCTCGTCGACGCGGGCGAACTGGTGCCGGTGACCGTCGACGAGCGGCCCGCGTACGCGCGGGCAGTCGACGTGGACGAGATCGCCGCCGCCCGCCCCGACGACGCCGTACGCCTGCTGCCCGCCTTCGACCAGTGGGTGCTCGGGCCGGGCACGAAGGACACCACGATCGTCCCGGCCGACCGACGCGCCTCCGTCAGCCGGGCCGCCGGCTGGATCTCGCCGGTGGTGGTGCACCGGGGGCGGGTGGTGGGCACCTGGGAGGCCCGCGACGGCGAGCCGGTGGTGGACCTGTGGCCGGAGTCGCCGCCGGTGCCGGCCGGCGGGCTCGACGCCGAGCGGGCGCGCGTGCGGGCGTACCTCTCGGGGGGCGGCGATGCGTGACCTGCTGCCGCCGTCGGTTGCGGTGGCGGTGGCCGGGCCGGCGGACTGGACGGGCGAGTTGCTGCCGGCCGAGCGGGCGTGCCTGAGCGACCGGGCGGTGGAGAGCCGTCGCCGCGACTTCACCGCCGGGCGGGTGTGCGCCCGGCGCGCGATGGCGGCGCTCGGCGTGTCCCCGGCCCCGGTGCCGGCGGCGGCCGACCGGTCGCCGATCTGGCCGGCGGGCGTGGTCGGCGCCATCACCCACACCCGGGACTACTGCGCGGCCGTCGCGGCCCGCGGCGCCGAGGTCCGGTCGGTCGGCATCGACGCCGAGCGGCACAAGGAGCTCAACTCGGGCGTACGCCGGCTGATCTGCCTGCCCGAGGAGGAGGGCGGGTTCGCCCGCCTGCCGGCGGGGACCTCCTGGCCGGCGGTGGTGTTCAGCGCCAAGGAGACGATCTACAAGGTGTGGCATCCGGTCGTCGGCACCTGGCTGGACTTCCACGACGCCCTGGTGGAACTCGACCCGGACGCCGGCACGTTCACCGCCCGCATCACGCCGGCCCGGATCGACGCCGCCCCGGTGGCCGACCCGCCGACCCTGGTCACCGGCCGGTTCAGCGTCGACGACGCCCTGGTGCGCACCGCCGCCGTGCTGCTGCCCCGCTGACCCGCCACCGGCCTCCTGGCCCCTTCGACCCGGCAGGTGACCCGTTCAGGGGACGACGCCGGGCCGCCGGAGAGGCGAAGATGTTCCGTTGTCCGCGCACGGTACAGCGTCAGCCGCGTTTGCCGTCGTCGTCAGGTGCCTAGGAGTACGGTGAGTCACCCCCAGCCCCCATACGGGCCGCAGGATCCCTACCAGCCGAGCCCGGAGCAGCAGCCGTACCCGCCGGCACCGCAGTTCCCCGCCAACCAGGGCGGTTACCCGCCCCAGCCGCCGGTCTCCGGCGGCCCCCAGTCCGCGGGCGACCCGTGGTCCCCGCTCCCGCCCGTGCCGCAGCAGCCGGCCAACGACCCGTGGGCCGCGCCCCAGCCGCCGGTCTCCGGCGCCCCGCAGCCCCCGGTGTCGGGCGTGCCCGGCGAGCCGTGGGCGCAGCCGCCCGTCTCCGGCGCGCCGCAGCCGCCGGTGTCCGGGACGCCGGGCGAGCCGTGGGCCCCACCGCACCAGCCGACGTCCGGGATGCCGCAGCCGCCGATCTCCGGCACGCCGTACCCGCAGGTGACGTCCGGCGCGCCCGGCTACCCGCTCGGCCCGCCGCAGCCGGTCGCGCCGGCGAACAACAAGAAGAAGACCGTCCTGATCATCGCGATCGTGGCGGTCGTGCTGACCCTGCTCTGCTGCGTCGGCGGCATCGCGGCGGTCGTCGCCGGCGCCGACAAGGCGAAGGACGACCTGGAGAAGGCCCTGCCCACCCCGGCGACCACCAACGCCGCGCCGGGCGGGGCTCCCGCCACCAGCGCCGCCCGGGGCAAGGACGACGAGACCTACAACATGAAGCCCGGCGACACGCTCGTCCTCTCCGACGACGAGGGGACCCTGGAGGTCACGGTCACCCGGTTCACCACCGCCAACAAGGGCTGCCGGGAGTACGCTCCGGACCCGGACAAGGGCATGTACCTGATCGCCCACGTCACCGCCACGGTGACCAAGGGCAAGGGCTCGATCAACCCGTTCTACTTCGAGTGGGTGGCCGACGACGGCACCACGACCAACGGGCTGGCCAGCGCGCTCTCCGGCTGCGGCGACACGCTGAGCTCCGGCAACAACCTGCGCGAGGGCAGCAAGCGCACGGGCACCGTCGTGTTCGACGTCCGCAACAAGAACGGCGCGCTGGAGTACAAGCACAAGTTCGAGAGCGCCGGCTCCTGGAAGCCGTAGTCCGCACCTGCTGACGGGAGGTCGGTCCCCTCGGGGGCCGGCCTCCCGCGCTGTCCCGGGCCGTTCCCCGCCGGCATGCCGGTGCGCGGTCAGCGGCCCTGCTCCAGCAGATCGGCGACCGTGATCAGCGGAGTCACCAGGGACGGCACCAGGGCCGGGTCGTCCAGCCGGCCGCGCCGGTAGGTGATCAACTCCGCGCCGCGCACGCTCCAGGCCGGCACCGCCCCCGCCAGGTGCGCGCCGATCAGGGTCGGCCCGACCAGGGCCTGCTGACCCGGGGCCGCCGCGCCCACCCGCCACTGCCGGTCGAACTCCTCGTACCCGGTGGCGTAGCTGTCGCTGCCGAACAGCGCGCGTCCCAGCTTCGAGAACACGTGGCGCGGCGCCACCGCCAGCGCCGGGAACTGCCGCCGCAGCCACACCGAACAGACGACGTACGTGTGGGTCTGCGAGTTGGTCGTCTGGTTGCCGTCCGCGCCGGTCGAGGTGTGCGTCTCCGTGTACGCGTACTCGGCCACCCCCACCGGGCGGCCGTGCAGCATCCCGGTCAGCGCGAACCGCACGCCCCGGCGGCTGCGGCCCGGCACCCGGTCGGTCCAGGCGACCTGCGGACTCTCGGCGTACGTCCAGCCGTACCGGGCGGCCCACTGTCGCCACCGGTCCCGCCGTTCCCGCTCCCGCCGGTGGGTCGTCACGACCAGCGCGGCGAGCCCGACCCCGAGGAGGACGGCGAGCGCCCCGCAGCCGCCCAACAAGAACACGGACACCAATCGATCCACGGGCGGCAGCGTAGTGACCGCCCGCCCGCACGCGCGCCGGCCGTCGGGACGCCGGGCGGGGTTCATCTCGACGCCATGCCTCGCCTTCGTCACCCGCAGTCGCGGCGACCCCTGATCCCACCCCTGTCGTCCACCCGGTTCGTTGAACCGCCCCCCGGCGTGCTGTTCAGTTCCCACCGGCGCGGTCGACGACGACGGTGCTGAATCTCTGCTGGCACAGCGAGGGAGGTATCCACAGTGAACAGAGGGAAGACGGTCCTGCGCCGGATCGGCGCGACCGTGAGCGCGATGCTGATGGTCGCCGGGGCCGTGGTCGTCGGAGCCACCCCGGCCTCGGCCGCGAACTACTACTACGAGCTGCCGTACCCGGCCGGCGAGTCCTACCAGGTCACCCAGGGGCCGGAGGGCACGTACTCGCACGTCGGCGCGTACAACGAGTACGCCTGGGACTTCGGGCTGCCGGCGAACTACGAGGTCTCCGCCTCCCAGGCGGGCACCATCATCATGTCGAACTGGTCGCCGTACTGGCAGAACGGCATCGAGGTGATCATCCGGCACTCGAACGGCCAGTGCACCCACTACGCGCACCTGAACCGGGCGATCTACAACGCCGGCACCTGGGTCCCGCAGGGCCGGGTCATCGGCTGGTCGGGCAGCACCGGTGCGTCCACCGGGCCGCACCTGCACTTCCAGGTCATCAACTGCAGCACCCGCGTGGGCATCCCCGCCACGCTCCAGGGCTGGACGCCGTGGACCGGCACCTGGCCGGTCAGCGTCAACTACTACGCCTGACCGACGACGCCCTCCCACGTGTCCTGCTCGCCGGATGACAGCGAGCAGGACACATGGGACTCGGGGGGCCCGTTCCAGCCGAAGACGCTCAGACGGCCCTCAACCGCCTCCGTGACCGGCCCCAGCCGCTGATCGGGGTTTTCACCGAGGGGCGGGCGGGGACGCGGGTCGGGAGGCGCGGACAGCACCCTGGTCCGCCGAAGCGACAGGGAGGCGACATGAGCTTGGAGAGGGCGAAGGACAAGGTCGAGCGGGTCGCCGGCGCCGCCAGGGCGCGGATGGGCGACATGGCACAGGGCGAGCGGGCACAGGCGGAGCAGGTGGCGAAGCGGGACGAGATACGGGGCAACCAGCCCGGCGAGCACGTCCAAGAGGACGCTCGGGACGCGCGGGACAACTTCACCACCTGACCCGGCACGTCGCCACGCCCCCGGCCGCGCGCCGGGGGCGATGCTCCGTGTCGGGGCTACCCGGAGAAGTCGCGTCGCGGGTCGAAGAGCCCGATGGGGTGTGCGGTCGCGCCGTTCGTCGCCAGGTCCGCGAGGATCTCCCCGACGACCGGGACGAACTTGAAGCCGTGCCCGGAGAACCCGCACGCAACGGTGACCTGCGGGTGCCGCGGGTGCGTCGCGATCACGAAGTGCTGGTCCGGCGTGTTGGTGTACATGCAGGTCGCGGCCCGCAGGAACCGGCCCGGAAGGGTCGGCAGGACTCCGGCGAGATGTTGCTGCATGTCCTGCACCTCCTCCGGGTGCACCTGCCGGTCGATGGTGTCCGGCGTGCAGACCGCACCGCCACGGAAGAAGGCCACCTTGGCGCCGCCGTCGGGCCCGTCGATGGCCGGGAAGCCGTACACCTGCGTGCCGGCGGCGTCCTCGTGAATGTAGATGGGATGCCGCCCGGGCTCGAAGGGGGCGACCCCGGTCTCCGGCTGGAACCAGTACATGATCTGCCGCTCGACCGTCAACGGCACACCGAGGTCGGCGAGGAGTTCGGGCGCCCAGGCGCCCGGGCAGACGACGAGCCGGCCGGCGGTGTAGGAACCCTTCTCGGTCGTCACGCGTACGCCGCCCTCGGGCAGCGCCTGCCAGCGTGCCACCGGCTCGCCGTAGCGCAGGTCGGCACCGTGCCGGGCAGCGAGGTCGAGGTGAGCGGCGACGGTCGCCTCGGGGCGCACGAAGCCCGCCTTGGCCTCGAAGAGCGCCAACTCGTCGTCCCGGGGGCTGAACGTCGGGAAGCGGCGGCGCAGCTCACCCGCGTCGAGGATCTCGTGCGGCAGGTCCCACTCGCGCGACGCGCGCAGGCTGCCGGCGAAGGTGAGGCTCTCCGGTCGGCCGACGAACACCCCGCCGGTGAGCGAGATGATCTCCCGCCCGGCGTCGTGTTCCAGCTTCTCCCACAGCTCGTACGCCCGGAGCAGGAGCGGTACGTAGGCCGGGTCCTCGAAGTACGACTGCCGGATGATGCGCGAGCCGCCGTGGCTGGACCCCCGGTCGTGCGCCCGCCCGAACCTCTCCAGACCGAGCACGCGCTGCCCCCGCGCGGCCAGGTGGTAGGCGGCGCTGCTGCCCATCCCACCGAGCCCCACGACGATGACGTCGTAGACCGACATACCTACTTCCTCCCCACCCTTCGGGCGTCAGCGGCAACCGGTGCGTGCCTGGCCCGCTGCCACCGTACAGAACTCAAGGGCCACTTCCCGCGTAGCGAGAACGGCGCTGAGCTGGGTAAAGCCAAGGGATCTTGGATCTCCCCGACCCCTCGATGCGAACTGGCCGCCCGGGCGCTGCGGCTCGTCGACAGCACGGCTGGAATTTGGCACCATCGGCGGATGCTCGGGAGGGAAAGACCGGTGGTGGTTGCCGTGTGCGGGTCCCCGGGAGCAGGAAAGACCACCATCGCCTCGGCAACGGCGCGCCGCCTCGGCCTGCTGCTCCTGACCCGGGACGAGATCAAGACCGGTCTCGGGCTGTCAGCGGCCTCCGCCGCACAGGACGGCGGCCGTCAGCTCGACCGGGAATTTCACGTCGCCGGCGGCCCCTTCAGCGTCCGCGCCGAGGCCGTGATGGTCGACGCAGCCCGCCTGCTCGCCACCTCACGGGTGAGCTTCATCGTGGAGTCCTCGGTGTTGTCCCGCGAACTGTTGGACGCGCTGCTCGCGGGTGGCGCCCGGGTGCTCGCTGTTCACGTCGTCGCCCACGAGGCGGTGATCGGCGAACGGCTCCGTGCCAGAGCGGCCAGGGGCGGGGCTATCGACCAACACCTTGCATCTCAGTTCCAGCGTGGCGAGATGAGGCGGTCGGTCTTCGAGCCGCCAGATGGAGTCGACGCCGTCGTCGAAGTCGACACCTCAGATCATGGAGATCCGGTCATCGAGACCGTCGAGGCGGCGTTTGTCGCCCTGCTTCGGCCACCGTCTGATCCCTACGTGCCAGTCGCAGTCCGGCCCAGAGGTTGAAGCGGAACTTGGACTGTCGGACCAGCTCGCGGCGAGTTTCGGCAAGCCGCCGCACAAGATCGAGAAAGGCCGTCTCCGACGAGCGGAAACGGCCTTTGATCTGGGTGGAGCTGAGGGGATTTGAACCCCTGACCCCCTCGATGCGAACGAGGTGCGCTACCGGTCTGCGCCACAGCCCCTCCGCCGGCGAACCGGCGTCGGTCCCACCCGGCTTTCACCGGGCGGGCCGGCGCCAAGGCTAACAGGTCGACCGCCCCCGCCGCGAATCCACCCCCGGCGCGGCGGGATCTTGGTGGGAACCGACCCACGGAGAACCGGATCGGCGACCCGGAAACGGACACCAAGGCCGAGGCCGGAAACGGACACTCAGGCCGAGTGGGTGCCGCGGCCGGACTGGTACGGGCGGCCCCGCAGGCCGCCCGTACGCCGGTAGGACACGGAGCCGCCGTTGGCCGCCGCGGGCAGGTCGGCCGGCCGGTCCAGGCCCATCGCCGCGCGGCGTACCACCTCACGCTGGGCCGCCAGGCGGCGCTGGGCCTCCCGGCGGGCCGCCGCCCGACGGGCCTGCTCCCGCCGCACCTCGGCCTGCCGGGCGGCCAGCCAGGCCGCTTCCCGGGCCTGCGCCCGCCGCCGCCGGCGATCCGCCACGGCCCGCGCCCGCAGGTGCACGACGTACGCGACCAGCAGGGTGGCGGTGACCCCGAAGCTGATCCAGAAGCCGGGGCCGACCACGATCACGCCGATCAGCTCGACGAAGTTGAGCAGCAGCAGCGCGGCGAGCACCCGACGCCGGCGGTATACGGCGGGGGTGTGCTGCCGGCGGGGCGGCGGCCGGCGGCGGTTCTTCTTCCCGGCGGGCGGCACGGCGCGCAGCCGGCCCGACCGGCGGGCGGCGGGCGGCGCGGAGACCGGGGCCGCGAGACCGCCCGTATCCTTGTTCTCGCTGAGCGTGACGATGAGGGAGCGGGGCGGGTGGACCGGCCGCCGCCCCGGGACAGTACGACGCCGCCGGCGGCGCTGGAGCACCCGCGCCGTCGACTGCGCCCGCTCCGCCACCAGCCGCTCGGTGGCGTCGTACCGGCGGACCAGCGCCGGCGCGAGGGCGAGCAGGCCGGCGGCGGCGAGGACGGCGAGGAGCACCGAGGTCGGCACCCTCACCCCTCCCGTCACCGAATTCGGAGCAACCGCCGCCCGACCGCAGGATCTTCCACCGAGCGTGGTCGGGTGCGTGGATCGTACGGGTGGAGCAGCGCTTGCCACAGCTTGCAGTCACTTGAGGTTACGGGCCGCCGACGCGGATGGTGACGCGCCGCGCCGATCCCGTCCGTGGGACGGCTCACCCCGCGATGGCGCGGATCCGGTGCCAGCGGCCCAGCAGGCCGCCCTCGGCGGCGACCTCCTCACTGGTCATCGCGTATCCGATGTGGTCCCGCCACGCACCGTCGATGTGCATGTAGCGCACGTGGTACGACTCCTCGCGGAAGCCCAGCTTCTCCACCACCCGGCGGGACGGCCGGTTCTCGGGGCGGATGTTCACCTCGACCCGGTGCAGCCCGCCCGGGCCGAAGGCGTGGTCGACGGCGAGCGCCAACGCGGTCGGGATGATGCCGCGACCGGCCACCCGGGAGTCGACCCAGTAGCCGACGTACCCGGAGCAGAACGCCCGCCGGACGATGCTGCCCACGTTGAGGTGGCCGACCAGCCGCTCCCGGCCGTCCTCGCGCAGGCAGACCGCGAACGGCATCCCCTCGCCGCTGCGCGCCGACCGGCGCTGGTCGCGGTGCACCCAGCGGAACGCGGCCGGCGAGTTCAGCTCGTGCCAGCTTCCCGGCAGGGACGACTCCCACGGCGCGAGCCACTCCCGGTTGGCGCGGCGCACCTCCGACCAGGCGGCGGCGTCCGCCCGCCGGTAGGGCCGCAGCAGCACCGGGCCGTCGGTCAGCACCGCCGGCCACCCCGGCGCCCGCCCACCCCCGAACAGATTCACCGCGTCAGCTTCCGCTCACGACCGCGTCACCGCAAGCGCACTCCCGCCCGAACCGCACCGTCCGTCCAGCCGTGCCCGGGAGGCCACGCTCACCGGCGCCGGTCCAGCAGGAGGACGTCCACGGTGGACCCGGCCGCCGCGGTGGTCACCCGCTCGCCGAGCACCAACAGGCCGTTCGCCTCGGCCAGCCCGGAGAGGGTGTACGGCCCGCCGTTGAGCGGCTGGACCGTGTAGCCGCCGCCGCGCCGCTCGGCGACGTGCGCGGGGCGGAACTCGCGCAGCCCGACGGGGGACGAGATCGTCTCCAGCAGGTGCGCGCGGACGCTGGGCCGGAACACCGGTTCCGCCCCGGCGAGCAGGTTTATCGCCGGGCGGGCCAGCACCTCGAAGCCGATCAGGGCGGCGCCCGTGTCGCCGGGCAGGCACACCACCGGCACCTCCTCGGCGCCGACCGTGCCGAAGCCGAGGGAGGTGCCGGGATAGAGCGCCACCTCGGTGAACATGACCGGCCCGGCCCGGCCGCCCTCGCGGCGGGAGAGGATCCGCCGCACCATGTCGCCCGGCCCGGTGCCGGTGCCCCCCGTGGTGATGATCAGGTCGGCGCGCAGCGTCTGGTCCTCCAGCAGCCCGCGCAGCCCCTCCGGGTCGTCGTCGCAGATGCCCACCCGGTATGCCAAGGCGCCCACCTCGGCCGCCGCCGCGGTGAGCGCGTGCGAGTTGGCGTCGACCGTCTGGCCGGGCTGGCTGCCCCGGCCCACGTCGACCAGCTCGTCGCCGGTGGCCACGATGACCACCCGGGGGCTGGGCCGGACCACCACGTGCCCGATGCCGGTGGCGGCGAACACCGCGACCAGCGCCGGGGAGACGTAGGTGCCGGCCCGGGCCAGCAGGGTCCCGGCGGGCAGCTCCTCGCCGGCCCGGCGCACCCCGTAACCGCGCTTGGGGACGCGGAAGATCTCCACCGCTGCCATGCCCTGGTCGGTCCACTCGACGGGGACCACCACGTCCGCGGCGAGCGGCAGCGGCGCCCCGGCGGCGACGGAGAAGCACGCGCCGGGGGTGAGCCGCACCGGGCGCCAGCTCGCCGCGCCGAGGTCGCCGACGACGTTGAGCCGGACGTTGCGCCCGCCCGGCCCGCCGGACTGGGTCGGGACGTAGCCCACGCCCCGGCCGCCTCCGGAGATGTCCTCCCAGCGGGCCGCGTACCCGTCCACGGCCGCCTGGTCGAAGGCCGGGAAGGAGTGCGGCGCGACGACGTCCTCGGCGAGGACGTTGCCGTGCGCCTGGGTGAGGTCGAGGTCGAGCGGAGGCAGCGCGCGTAACCTGCGCAGCACGCTGCCCAGGTAGTCGGCGAGCGGCATCAACTCGTTCGCGGCCGCCTCGGCGTCGGCCGACGCTGTCATGTACCAGTCACGCCCGACACGTCGGAGTTGACGAACTCGGCCAGCCACTTGCGGAACTCGCCGCCGAGGTCGTCGCGCTCGGCGGCGATCTGCACCACGGTCTGGAGGTAGCCCAGCGGCATGCCGGTGTCGTAGCGGGTGCCCCGGTAGACGATCGCGTGCACCGGCGTGCCCTCGTTGCGCAGCAGCTCCATCGCGTCGGTCAACTGGATCTCCCCGCCGCTGCCCGGCTTCGTGCGCCGGATCGCGTCGAAGATGCTGGCGGGCAGCACGTAGCGGCCCAGCACCGCGAGGTTGCTCGGCGCGTCCTCCGGCTTCGGCTTCTCCACCATGCCGGTGACCCGGACGACCTCGCCGATGTCGGTCAGTTCCGCCTCCGCCGGCTCGACCGAGGCGATGCCGTAGCGCTTGGTCTCGGAGGGGTCGACCTCGAAGAAGGCCAGCACGACGCCGCCGGTGCGCGCCTGGAGCTCCAACATGGCCGGCAGCAGCGGCTCGGACTGCTTCACGAACTCGTCACCCAGCAGCACCGCGAAGGGCTGGTCGCCGACGTGCGACTCGGCGTAACCGACGGCGTGGCCGAGGCCGAGCTGCTCGGGCTGCCGGCAGGTGTAGATCTCGGCCAGCTCGCTGGGGTGGCGCACGGCGGCCAGTCGCTCGGCGTCGCCCTTCTCCTCCAGCCGGGCCTCCAGGTCGGGGCGGCGGTCGAAGTGGTCCACCATCGACGTCTTGCCCCGCCCGGTGATCAGCAGGACGTCGCCGATGCCGGCCTGGGTGGCCTCCTCGACGATGTACTGCAGCACCGGCCGGTCGACCACCGGGAGCAGCTCCTTGGGCACCGCCTTCGTGGCCGGCAGGAACCGGGTGGCCAGTCCGGCGGCCGGGATGACTGCTTTGACCGCACGGGAGCGACCGGTTGCGGCGGTCGCCGTTGAGGGGCTCGCTGAGTGCTCCGACATGTCGCGAGACTATCGGCCACGGCTCTGCCGTGGAGGGTGAGGACCGGAAGACGCGCCGCCGCTCGTGCCGGGCCGCGCGGGACCGGGTCCGGCCGGCGCGGTCCGGGGCTCGGCCCCGGGTCCGGCCGGCGCGCCGCGCGGCCCGGCGTCGACCGGATCGGCCGGTTCGGGGCGGGTCCGGGCCGGCTGGCGCGGGGCGCCGGCGCGCGGCAGCCCGTCCTCGGGGCTGACCGCGCCCGCCGGGACGGGGATCTCCCGGGCCGGCGGATCGGCCCGGCCGTGGGCGACCGGCTCCTCGCCGGCCCGGCCGTGGGCGACCGGCTCCTCGCCGGCCCGGCCGCCGCCCGCCCGCTCCTCGCCGGCCCGAGCGGCGCCCGCCCGCTCGTCGTCCGCCCGGCCCGGGTCCGCCCGTTCGTCGTCGGCCCGGTCGTCGGCGATCCGCCAGGTGTCCCGGCCGGCCGCCTTGGCGGCGTAGAGCGCGTCGTCGGCAGCGTCCAGCACCTCCTGGCCCGTGCTGGCGTGGCCGGGATAGACGGCGATGCCGATGGAGACGGTCACCGCGATGGCCACGGGCGCGCCCCCGCCGTGCCCGTCGGCCGTGATCGGGGCCTCCCGGATCGCCGCGCCGAGCCGCTCCGCGACGATCGCCGCCCCCCGGGCGTCGGTCTCCGGCAGCAGCACCACGAACTCCTCGCCGCCCTGCCGGAAGGCCAGGTCGACCTCGCGGATCTCGCCCCGCACCCGGCGGGCGAACTCCGCCAGCACGGCGTCGCCGGCCGCGTGCCCGTGCGTGTCGTTGACGTCCTTGAACCGGTCCAGGTCGAGGGCGAGGACGCTGAGCATCCGGCCGAACCGGTTCGCCCGCTCGACCTCCCGGCGGATCGACTCCCGCAGGTAGCGGTAGTTCCAGAGCCCGGTCAGCGGGTCGGTCAGCGAGAGCCGCTGCGCCTCCTCGTGCACCCGCACGTTGTCCACCGCCACGGCGGCGTGGCCGGCGAAGGTCCGCAGGGTCACCAGGTCGTCGTCGTCGAACTCGTCCGCGCCGAGCCGGTCGTAGAGGGCCAGCACACCGAGCGCCCGGGCCGGGGACGCCGGCTCCGACGACCCGGGCCGGGCGGGTGGGGCGTCCGCGCGGGCGGCGGCGTCGACCGCGCCCGTAGCGCCCGGGGCCGCGAACGGCACCGCGACGTACGTCCGGCAGCGCGGCTCGCCCGGCGGCACGGCGGAGGGTTCCGCCCGGCCGCGCTGCGGCTCGCCGGTCGCCGCGACGGCCCCGAGCACGCCGCTGCCCAGCGGCACCCGCAGCGGCCCGGCCCGCTCCTCGGGCGGGCAGCGCCCGTCCAGCCCCTCCGCGCACTGCGCCACGAGCACCCCGCCGTCGTCGACCAGGAGCACCGCGCCGGCCCGGGCGCCGGTCGCCGCGATCGCGCTGTGCAGGATCACCCGCAGGATGCGTTGCAGGTCGTGCGTGCTGGCCAGGGTGTCCCCCAGCACCGCGAGGTGCCCGCGCAACTGGTCGCGGCTGCTGGTCAGCGCCGCCACGTAGGTGCCGGTCTCCCGGGTCATCCGGTTGAACGCGCCGGCCAGCCGGCCGATCTCGTCGCGGCTGCGCACCGGCACCCGGGCGGTCAGGTCGCCGAGGGCCACCCGGTCCACCGCGCCCGCCAGCTCCACCAGCGGCCGGGTGGTCACCCGGGCCAGCCGCCCGGCGGCCACCACGGCCAGCAGGGCCGCCACGAGCACCGCCGCGACCAGGGCGGCGTACAGGCCGGGCGGCTGGTCGCTGGGGACCGAGAGCACGAGCGGCAGGGGCTGCCCGGCGGACGGGCCGACCCGGCGGACGTACCGGCCGTCGGCGGTCTCGGTGACCCGCTCGCCGTCGACCGTGCCGGCGGCGGCGAGCACGGCGTCGCGTACCCCGGTCGACTCGGTGGTGTGGGCGAGCCGGACGGGCGCCTCGGCGTCGTCGAGCAGGGTGACCGCCACGCCGGTCACGGCCGCGAGCCGCGCCACGAAGGCCGGGTCGACCGGATGCGCCGCGGCGACCGTGCCCAACGGCCCGCCGGACCGGTCGCGCAGGTCGACCCGGACGGCGAGCGCCCGCACCGGGCCGGCGGCCGGCGCGGCGGTGGAGCAGTCCCGCCAGGGCTCCGGCGGCCCGCCCGGCGAGGCGTAGGTGACCCGGCCGGCCACGTCGGTGACCCGCACGGCGGCCGCCAGGCCGCGGCTGACCACCTGGCCCGCGGCGCCGGGCCGGTCGCCGGTCAGGGCCACCGCGTCGGCGGCGGCCCGCAGCTGCTGGCAGAGGGCGTCGACCGAGGTGCGCACGGTCGCGGCGGCGACGGCCAGCCGCTCGGTGGAACGACTCCGGTCGACGGCCACCACGGTCGAACCGACGAAGAACGCCCCGAGCAGGACCGGGCCGAGCACCACCGCCAGGAAGGCTGTGGTCAACCGCCCGCGTAGCGTCACTCGGTCCCCCCGGAAGTTCCGCCGCCGTCGCTTGCGATGCTGACACAGAGCAACCAGGTGACAAACGTTGCGTCAGGAGTGTTGCGTGCCCGATTTTTCTCATGAAGCGGAAGCGGCGAAGCGGGACGTGCGCGCCGCCGTGCTCGCCGCCCGCCGGGCGCTGACCGCGCCGGCGCGGGCCGAGGCCGCCGGGCGCGTCCAGGCCGAGCTGGTGGCTCTCGTACGCCGGCTGCGCCCGCGCCGGATGACGGCGTACGTGCCGGTCGGCTCCGAGCCGGGCGGGCCCGACCTGCCGGCGGTGCTGCACGCGGCGCTGCCGCCGGGGGCCGAGCTGCTGCTGCCGGTGCTCTGTGCCGACCTCGACCTGGACTGGGCGGCCTGGGCCGGGGCGGACGCGCTGGTGGCCGCCGGCCGGGGCATGCGCGAGCCGGCGGGGCCGCGACTGGGCCGGGACGCGGTGGCGGCGGCCGAGCTGGTGGTGGTGCCGGCGCTGGCGGTGGACCGGCGGGGGCTGCGGCTGGGCCGGGGCGGCGGCTCGTACGACCGGGCGCTGGCCCGGGTGCCCGCGACCGCGCTGACCGTGGTGCCGCTGCACGACGGGGAGCTGGTCGGGTCGCTGCCCGCCGAGCCGCACGACCGCCCGGTGCGCGCGGTGGTCACTCCCGCCGACGGCCTGCGTACGCTTGACGCCGCCCCCCGGGACGCGGCGGGTCGCGCCTGAGGGCGGCGGTGTCGCGCCCCACACTTCCGCTGGACGAATCCGGGGGCGATGACGCACCATTGGCACTCGAAGACGTCGAGTGCCAATCGGCCGTGCCAGATCCGGAGGAGAACGTGCCCACGTACCAGTACGCCTGCACCGCGTGCGGCCACCAGCTCGAGGCGGTGCAGTCCTTCTCTGACGAGCCGCTGACCGAGTGCCCCGCGTGTGAGGGGCAACTGCGCAAGCTCTTCAACTCGGTCGGCATCGTGTTCAAGGGCTCGGGCTTCTACCGCACGGACTCCCGCACCTCGGGCAGCGACACCGGCAGCAACGGCGGCGCCGCCAAGCCGGCGAAGTCCGACTCGTCCTCCGCCGGCGACTCCGGCTCGTCGAGCGGCTCGACCGCCGCCTCGTCCTCGTCGCCCTCGTCGTCGTCCAGCTCGAACGGCTCCGGCGGCGGAGCGAGCAAGACCCCGGCCGCCAGCACCGCCAGCGCCTCCTGACGCACGCCACCACCCGTCCCGGGGCCGGCCCCGCCCGCCCCGGGCACATCCCGCTGTGCAGGCCACCGGCGTAGGGCCACGGCCCCCGCCTCCTGGCTCGCCGTCTCGGGTCCCTGGTCGACCGGGGCGGCGTCTCGGATCGCCTGGTGACGCCCGTGGGCGCGACGGGGTGGTAGCGCGGTCACCGGCAGGCGGTTGTCCACAGGGCCGCCCGCGTCATCCACAGGCCCGGGGGCGTTGTCCACAGGCCGCCGGGGTTTCTCCACACGCGCGGAAGCAGCCTCGGATGTCGGTGGGTCGCCTGGCAGCCGGTTCAGTCCCAGTGCGGCGGCCGCTCCGCGAGCAGCCAGTCGTCGTTGCCGCCGGAACGCTCGCCCCAGCCCCGATCGGTGTCGTCGGCGGTCTGCTCGGGCAGCACCACGAAGTCGTCGCTCAGGTCGACCGTACGGTCGTCGTCGCCGCGTACCGCCGGCGTCGGAGGGAACTCGGTGCTCACGAGCGGCAAGACTAGCGCAGCCGCGACCGGGTCACCGCGTCGAACCAGGTCCGCCCCGGTGCTCCGCCGACACGGCTGGGCGGGGGCGTCCGGCCACGGCTCGCCAGGCTGTTCGGCGACGGCTGACCGGGGTGTCCGGCGTCGACCCGCCGGTGGGCCGGCCGCGTCCGGCCGGTCACCGGGCCGGAGCGTTGGTAGCGTCGGACGGCGTGACGACCCCCACCTCCGGCAGCGCCCCGGACGAGTACTGGCGACGGCCCGACACCGCGCCGGAGCAGTCCGGGACCCGGGCCGCACCGACGCCGGCGCCCGGGGGCGGCTACGTGGGCCCGCCGGCCACCACCCCGCCCCCGGCTGGGTGGCGACCGCCGGTGCATCTGCGACCACCACCGCCCCGGCGGCTGCCCCCGCAGGACATGGCCGGGCTCGACACGGCGGAACAGCGGGCGCAGCGACTCACGTACGGCGTCGGCGCGCTGGCCGGCGCGGTGCTGGTGATCCTGGTCTGCCTGCTCTGCTCACGCCTGATCTTCTGAGCCACCCCACTCCCCCAGCGCCATCTTGCAGTTACCGTCCTGGCAAAGCGCGCGAACGGGGACAGAAGGCGGGCCGAAGTGCAAGATCGCGGAGACCAGGGGGCGGGTGTCAGAGGGTGTTGCCCCAGACCGCCTCGGCGCCGGAGTGGCCGGTGAGGTAGGCGTAGATCAGGGTCGCGACGCCGAGCGCGACCACCGCGACCGACAGCACCGGCGCGATCCAGGACGGCAGCCTCGGCACGCGCGGGTGCCCGCTCGTCACCACGAGCAGCAGCAGCGACGCCACGGCCAGCGGCAGGACGTACCAGAACAGGATGTCGCCGTAGCGCGAGTGCTCGAGGATCTGGTCCACGATCGGGCCCTGCATGCCCTGGGCCAGGAACGCGTCGTTCAGCTCCTCGCCGGACTCGACCGCGACGAAGGCCGTCACCGGCGCCGCCACGGCGAGGATCGCCACCGCCCAGTCCAGCCGGGGCCGGAACCGGGGCAGCGCCACGTACGCGGCGGAGAGCAGGGCCAGCAGCGGCGCGAGCACGACGACCGCGTGCACCACCAGCACGTGGGCCGGCAGGCCCAGGATCTCCTTGAACATCCACACCTCCGGCGTACGCGGTCGCGGGTTGCCAGCGTACGGTGCGCCGGCCGCCCCGCCCAGAACTCGATCCGCTACACGCGCCCCGGACCGGTCCGGTTCACCGCCCCGACGGGCAGGCCGGCTGTGGCCGGGGCCACCCTCTGCCGGAGGCCGGTTGTCGACCCGGTCACCTCGTGCTGTCATTGACGGATGTCCGGCGGGGAGGAACTGCTCCGGTCGAGGGGCCTGCGGGTCACCCGGCCGCGCCTCGCCGTGCTCGACGTACTGGCCGCCGGCGGCCACCTCGAGGTGGACGAGATCACCCGGCGGGTCCGCGAGCGCCTCGACTCCGTCTCCACCCAGGCCGTCTACGACGTGCTCGGCGCGCTGTCCCGGGCCGGGCTGTCCCGCCGGATCGAGCCGGCCGGCAGCCCCGCCCGCTACGAGGCGCGGGCCGGGGACAACCACCACCACGTGGTCTGCCGGGGCTGCGGCGAGATCGCCGACATCGACTGCGCGGTCGGCAGGGCCCCCTGCCTGGACCCGGACATCGCCCACGGGTTCGAGGTCGACGAGGCGGAAGTGACCTTCTGGGGCCTCTGCCCCACCTGCCAGGCCCGCCGCTCCGCCGACGACTGAGCCGGCCGCGCCGGATCCGCCGCGCCACCGACGCCTGACCGCCGCGCAGGCCCTGGCTCCGCCGCTCCGCCGACAACCGACCGTCCCCACCGACAACGGGGACTGCCGCGGGGCTGACGTCCGTTGCCCGGGGCGGAGGGTCGCGGGGCATGGCACGCTTGGTCGGTGGACTCCGATGACCTCGGTCTGTTCGGTCCGGGTTCGGTCACGTGGAAGGTGCACGAGGAGCCGATCCTGATCGTCGCCGGCCTGCGTTCGCTCTACCTCCAGGCACTGCATCCCCGCGCGATGGCCGGGGTCGCCCAGAACAGCGACTACCGCTCCGACGCCTGGGGTCGCCTGGTCCGCACCGCCACCTACGTGGCGACCACCATCTACGGCACCACCGCGGAGGCGGAGGCCGCCGGGCGGCGGGTACGCCGGCGGCACGCCCGCCTGCGGGCGACCGACCCGTCCACCGGGGAGGAGTTCCGCGTCGACGACCCCGACCTGCTGCGCTGGGTGCACGTCACCGAGATCGAGTCGTTCCTCGACACGGCCCGCCGGGCGGGGCTGCCGCTGACCGCCGACGAGATCGACGGCTACTACACCGAGCAGCGGCGCGCCGCCGCGCTGGTGGGCCTCGACCCGCAGACGGTCCCCGGCACCGCCGCCGAGGTGGCCGACTACTACCGGCGGATCCGCCCGGAGCTGCGGATCACCCGCGAGGCGGCCGAGACGGCGATCTTCCTGACCGCCCCGCCGATCCCGTGGAAGCTCAGCCTGCCCGCCCGGATCGGGCTCAACCTGGGGCCGGCCCGCTGGGCGTACTTCGGCATCGCCGGCACCGCGTTCGCGCTGCTGCCCGCCTGGGCCCGGCGGCTGTACGGCGGACTGGGCCTGCCGACCACCGCGCTCTCGGCCGACCTGACGGTGCGGGCGCTGCGGCTGACCCTCGCCGCGGTGCCCCGCCGCTGGCGGGAGGGGCCGTTGCAGCAGGCCGCGAAGGAACGCGCCGCCCGCCTCGCCCGCGCCCCCGCCTGAACCGTTCAGTCCCGGCCGGGCAGCCGGTCGGCGGGCTGCTCGACGGCCGCCCACGGCTCCTTGCCGGGCGTCTGCGCCCCGGCCGGGCAGGTGCGCCGGTAGTCGCACCAGCCGCAGCGGGGACCCGGCGTGGTGGGGAAGGCGTCGTCGGGGTCGTCCCCGTCGGCGACCGCCCGCTCGGCGGCCATGATGTCGCGTGCGGTCTCCTCGGCCCGGGTGAGCTGCCGGGCCAGCGACTCGACGGTGTGCTCGTGCGCCGCGACCGTGCCGGTGGGCAGGTGGTGCAGCTCCACCCGGCGGCACGGCCGGCGGAACACCCGCTCGGCGGCGTACGCGTAGAGCGCCAGGGCCTGGGAGCCGCGCGCGTCGTCGGCGTCCAGCCCGGTGCGGCCCGTCTTGTAGTCCACGATGACCAGCTCGGGGCCCTCGGGCCCGGGGCGGGAGTCGATCCGGTCGGCCCGGCCGTTGAAGGCCAGCACCCCGGTCTTGACGGCCACCACCCGCTCCACGCCGAGCGGGTCGACCCCCGGCTCCAGGGTCTCGACGTAGGACTCCAGCCAGCCCAGCGCCCGCCGGTAGGCCGCCCGCTCCTGCTCCTCGTCGCGGTAGCCCTCGCGCACCCAGGTGCCCTTGAGCAGTGCGGCGAGCGCCTCGGGCCGGCGCCGCTCGGGGCTGAGGGCATACCAGTTCTTCAGGGCCGTGTGCACGCTCGCGCCGAGGGAGTTGTGCGCCCACGGCGGGCCCTTGGGCGGGGCCGGACGGTCGACGTAGGAGTAGCGGTAGCGCCGGGGGCAGTCCGCGTAGGCGCCGAGCTTGCTGGGGGTGCAGACGAAGAGCCGTTCCGGCATGCCCTCGAAGCCGAGCTGCTCGGGCTGGTCGCCGCGGGGGCGGGGCGCCCGGCCCGTGGCGGAGGACCGTCCGGCTGAAGAGGCTCGTCGCACACCTGGATCCTGCCATCCGGCCCCGACAAACCCGGGCGGCGGTCAGGCCATGTTGGCGTACTGGGTCACGAAGGCCGCCACCGCGTCCGCGATGAGCTGCACCGCGATCGCCGCGAGCAGCAGGCCGGCGATCCGGGTCAGCACCTCGATCCCGCCCGGGCGCAGGATCTTGACGATCCCACCGGAGAACCGGAGCACCACCCAGACCGCGACCATCACCGCGACGATCGCGGCGGCGATGGCGGTGTAGTCCGACCCGCCGTCGGCCTCCTTGACGAAGAGCATGGTGGCGACGATGGCGCCGGGACCCGCCAGCAGCGGCGTGCCCAGCGGCACCAGCGCGATGTTCGAGGTGACCTGCTGGCTCGGGTCGTCGGCCTTGCCGGTCAGCAGCTCCAACGCCACCAGGATGAGCAGCAGCCCGCCGGCAGCCTGCAACGCCGGCAGGTCGACGTGCAGGTAGTCGAGCAGCGTCTGGCCGGCCACCGCGAAGATGACGATCACGCCGAGCGCCAGGGCGACGGCCTGCCAGGCCGCCCGGTTGCGGTCCCGGGCCGTGAGCGGGCCGGTCAGCGCCAGGAAGATGGGCATCATGCCCGGCGGGTCGACGATCACCAGCAGGGTCACGAAGACCTCACCGAACAGCTTGGCATCCACGTGATCAACGTAGCCGTGCCGCCGGAGACTGAAACGCGGATCAGCCGGAAGCGATCCCGGTCACCCCGCTCGCCTCGGCGATGATCCGTTCGTACGCCTCCGGGTCGGTGGTGAACGCGCCGAGCCGGACCGTCTTGTGCGTGCCGTGGAAGTCCGACGAGCCGGTCACCAGCAGGCCCAGCTCGCCGGCGAGGGCGCGGACGTGCGCCCGCTCGGCCGGGGAGTGGTCCTCGTGGTCGGCCTCCAGCCCCGCCAGGCCCACCGCGGCCAGGTCGGCGATCAGCGCGTCCGGCACGATCCGCCCCCGCCGCGTCGCCCGGGGGTGGGCGAAGACCGGCACGCCGCCCGCCGCGCGGACGAGCCGGACCGCGTGGAAGACGTCGATGTCCTCCTTCGGCAGCCGGTAGCGCTCGCCCAGCCAGTCCGGCCCGAACGCCTCCGTGGTGGTGGCCACCAGGCCGGCCCGGATCAGCGCCTGGGCGATGTGCGGCCGGCCCACCGAGCCGCCCGCCGCGCCGGCCAGGATCTCCGGCCAGTTCACGTCGATCCCGTCGGCCCGCAGCAGCGCCACGATCCGCTCGCCCCGCTCCTCCCGCGCGGCGCGCACCCGGGCCAGCTCGGCGACCAGCTCCGGGGCGTCCGGATCGAAGAGGTACGCCAGCAGGTGCAGCGGCACCGGCGGCTCCTCGCCGTACCAGCGGCAGGAGATCTCCGCCCCACGGACGAGGCTGAGCCCGGCCGGCAGCGCTCGCAGCGCGGGCGCCCAGCCGGCGGTGGTGTCGTGGTCGGTGATCGCCACAACGTCCAGCCCCGACTCCGCCGCCGCCCGCACCAGCTCGGCGGGGCTGAGCGTGCCGTCGCTGGCGGTGGAGTGGGTGTGCAGGTCGATCCGCGGGCGCGCGCTCACCGCCCCGACGCTACCGGCCACCGCCGACGCCCGGCGGGCGGGCGTGGTCAGGAACCGTCGCGGCCGACCGGGATCGGGCGCTGACCGTCGCCCAGGCCGCCGACCGGGGCGCCCGACGACTCCTCGCCCGCGAGCACCCGGCTCACGTCGACGCGCACCAGGCCGGCGCGGGCGTCGGAGTAGTACGCCGTCCCCTCGGGCGTCCACGCCACCGGCCCGTGCACGGGCGGCCCGGCCGGGCGGACCGCCCGGGTGGCGCCCAGCCGGTCCAGGTCGACCAGCAGCGCCCGGTCCTCGCCGCCCACCCGCCCGTTGACCAGCAGCCACCGGCCGTCGGCCGAGACGCCGCCGCGCCCGTCGTCGCCGAGGGTGGGCCCGCAGCCGGTCCGGGCGGGCGCGAGGTTTCGGGTCGGGTCGAGCAGGGCGAGACAGAGCCGGCGCGGCGTGCCCGCGGACACCTGCGCGACCACCACGCCGTCGGGGCGGGTGCCGTAGACCCGCAGGGTCGCGCGGTCGCCCCCGCTCTTCAGCGGGCCCTGCGCCGGGCGCCACAGGGTGTGGCCGGGCTGGCCCGCGTCGAGGCGCACCAGGACGGCGTCGCCGGCGAAGCCGACCGGCACCGCCCCGGCCGGCACCGGCGTGCGGGCGGCGGCGACGACCTGGGTGCCGACGATCCCCGCGGCGACCAGCTCGGCACCCTCCCGCCAGGCGACCTGACGCCCGTCGCGGCTGAGGGCGATGTCCCGCGCCCCGGCCAGGAGCAGGTGCACCGCGCCGTGGGGCTGCACCACCCACAGCGCCTGGCCGGCCGCCGTCGGGGCGCCGACCACGGCCCAGCCGGCGCCGTCCGGCAGCCGCTGGGCGCGCTCGGCCGGGCCCACGTCGGGCAGCGTCAGCCGCTGCCCGCTCGTGGTGGCGAGCACCGCACCGAGGATCAGGTCCACCTCGCCCCGGCCCGCGCCCTGCGCCGGGTCGGTCGGTGGGGCGACCGGCAGCGTCGGGGTCAGGTTCGGCAGGGGCGAGGCGTACGGGTCACCGAGCACGACGATGGGATGGGTGGGCCGGCCGGGCTGCTGCCCCAGCTGGGCGATCCCGGTGCTGATCCCCACGGTGGTGACCGCGGCCAGCGCCAGCCCGGCCACGGTGCGCCGGCGCCGGGCCCGGTCGGCCCGGCGGATCGCCAGGCCCGCCGGGTCGGCGGCGAGCGGGTGGGCGACGGCGACCCGGCGGGCGAACGTCTCCCGCACCGCCTGCTCCAGCTCGTCCTCGGTCACGCCGTATGGACGCCTCGGGCCGCCGGTCCGGTTGTCAGCAGGGCCCGCCGGACGGCTCACCGACGCTCTCCGACGCCGGTGCCGGCCGGTACGACCGGCAGGCCTCGCGCCTCGTCGCGGTCGGCCCCGGCCGGGCCGGCCGGGGTTCCCGGGGCAGATCCTTCCCCATGGCCCGCCCGCGCCGCCGCCGACGGCACAGGAACGGGCTCCGCCGCCGGCTCGCCGACGGGCGGCGTGCGCCCGGCGTCCGGCCCGGGCAACCCGGCGTCGGAGGCGGGCAGCCCGGGCGCGGGCGCGACGTCCGGTGCGTCGACGCGCGGTGGGGCGTTGGTCGCCGCGACCACGGCCGCCGCGTCCGCGCCCACCACCATCCTCGGCGCGCCGTACGCCGGCGGCCGTCCGGCATCGGCGGGTGCGGGTGCGGGTGCCGGCCGGTCGGCGGGAGCGCGCCGGGGCCGGGGCGGGGTCGGCGCGGCCCCGCTCGGCAGGTCGAGGGCGGCCTCGGCGCCCATCCGGCGGCGCAGCGTGCCCAGGGCACGCGAGGTCTGGCTCTTGACGGTGCCCGGGGAGATGCCGAGCAGGGCGGCGGTCTGCGCCTCGGACATGTCCTCGTAGTAGCGCAGCACGAGCACCGCCCGCTGCCGGGTGGGCAGCGCGCTCAGGTGGCGCCAGAGCAGGTCGCGGTCGAGCTGATGCTCGATCTCGTCGACCGCGGCGCGCTCCGGCAGCACCTCGGTGGGGCGTTCACCGTGCCAGCGCCGGCGCCACCAGCTCGTCGAGGTGTTGACCATGACCCGGCGGGCGTACGGCTCGATCGCCTCGATCCCGCCGAGCCGCTTCCAGGCCAGGTAGGTCTTGGTCAATGCGGTCTGGAGCAGGTCCTCCGCGGTCGCCCAGTCCCCGCTGAGCAGGTACGCGGTGCGCAGCAGGGCGCCGGAGCGGGCCGCGACGAAGTCGCGGAACTCCTCCTCCAAGGGATCCCTGCTCGCCATCAGCCACCTCCGCGCCCCGTTTCCTTGGCAGGTTGCCACGGCAGGGCAGGTCGGGTCGACGGCGAATGGTGCGCTGTTCCTCCGATGTTCGGACGAAAAGTTTCACGCCCCGTCGTCGGCCTTGGCCTCGTCGGCCTCCTTGCCCAGCCGCGCCTCGACCGCCTGCGGCTCGTACATCTCCTCGACGACGCGCAGGTAGAGCTCGTTCGGGTTGGGCAGATTCTTGATCTCGCGGAGCGCCTGCTCCTGACCGGCGGACTCCAGCACGAACGTGCCGTAGTTGAGCGCCCGGCCGGTCGGGGTCTGCTCGTACTTCATGTCGGTGACCCGGACCAGCGGCATCATCGCGACCCGCCGGGTGATGATGCCGTTGACCACCATCACCCGCTTGTTGGTCAGGATGAAGCGGTCGTACCACCAGTCGGCGACCTTCCACGCCACCCATCCCATCACCGCGAACCAGAGGAGCACGGCGATCGTGGTGAGCGCGCCGACGTCCTGC
This sequence comes from Micromonospora sp. NPDC023814, assembly GCF_040639595.1. NCBI lineage: Bacteria > Bacillati > Actinomycetota > Actinomycetes > Micromonosporales > Micromonosporaceae > Micromonospora > Micromonospora sp. NPDC023814. The sequence goes on along the minus strand of NZ_JBFAAF010000007.1, from coordinate 48,232 downwards.
CCGGCGAGGAAGCCGGAGAGGTAGCCGAGCACGAACGTCGCGGCGATGCCGACCAGCAGCGGGGTGGAGAGGTGGATCCAGTGCCGCTTCCACTCGCCCCGGTAGCGCTCGGTGGGGAAGAGGTAGCGCGCGACCAGCGAGCTGGGCTCGTCCTCCAGCGGCAGCACCCGGCGCGGGGCCATGCCGGCGGCGTCGGCCCGCAGGCCGGCCAGCTCGTCCTCGGAGATCTGCGGCGGCTGGTAGCCGGCCTCGGGATCACGGATCCAGGCTCGACCGGACCGCCCCTCCCCGGCGTACGCCGGGCCGTCGCCGAAACCGGCGTCGTCCGAAAGGGAGGGGCCGTCGCCGAGACCCGGGCCGGTGCCGTAGCCCGGCCCGTCGTCGGGCCCGAGCCGGGGGATCGGCTCCGTGTCTCGCTCCCGGCGCTCCCGGTCGGGGTCGTCGGGGTCGAACGGTGGACCGGAGGGGTTACCCATCGGCGGCTAGGCGACGAGGCTGGTGAAGAAGTCGCCGAAGCCCTGTGCGATGTCCATGATGCCACCGCCCAGGGACTTGAACACGTCCGCGGCGGAATTTGGCCGGTAGGCGACGAAGAAGATCAAGAATGCGATTCCGGCCCAGGTGAGGACCTTCTTGACCATGGCGGGCCATCCTCTCGCGCGGCGCCGGGTCCCATTACCGCAGCGGCACCCAGGGTATCAGTGTGATGTCGTACAGTGAATATCTGCGTCCGTTCTCCGTCATTCCGGGAGACCTGTCAAGCCCTGGAGCTTGTCAAGCCTTCCCGTGCAGATACGGAGACGGTGCGCCGTACACGAGTTCGGGCGGTGTCCACTCGGTCAGGTCGTGCAGCACGACGTCTTCCGCGAGCAGGTGACCCGCACTCGCCGGCCAGGCTATCGCATGGAGCCACAAACCCCGAGCCTCGCCGGCGTACGCGCTTCGATCCGTAGGCGAGTTCACAAGCCACAGTGGAGTCGGGTGGCCGGCCACCTTGATCCTGGCCTGCCCGACGTGCTCCGGGTGGCCGGGCCCGGGGTCGGTCAACGCCTCGGCCAGTTCCGGTCCCGGGTCCGGGCCGGCCATCCCGGCGAACCGGGTGCCCAGGCCGACGCCCGGCTCCTCGGCCACGAAGACCAGGTCTGCGGGGCCCTCGCCGAGCGGCGCGGGCCCGGCGAGGGCGACCGCCGTGGCGCGCACGCCGGTCCGGTCGTCCCCGGCGTACGCCACCCCGGTCATGGTCCAGCCCGGCGGCAGCGGCCACGGGCACCAGAGCGGCGTCGCCGGCCGGCGCGGCAGGTCGGCGGCGGCGGTGATGCGGTCCACCACGCTGGCGACGATCTCCGCGCCGATGTGCTCGGGCACGTGCAGCGGGGGGACCGGCCCACAGTCCAGGCAGCGCGTTTCGGTGTGCATCAGGTCCGGCGCCCGCACGGGCCCGCCACATCTCGGACAACTCACCGCGACACTCACCTTCCCACCGTCGCCCCGCGCCGCCGCCCCGTCAAGCGGAGCGCCGGTTTCGGTGCCGCCGGCCATTGCGGGGAACGACCCGCTCAGGCGGGCGGCGGGCCGGCGTGCGCGCGGATCCAGGCGTGCATCGCGATGCCGCTGGCCACGCCGGCGTTGATCGACCGGGTGGAGCCGTACTGCGCGATGGAGAAGAGCTGGTCGCAGGCGGTGCGGGCCGGGTCGGACAGGCCCGGTCCCTCCTGCCCGAAGAGCAGCACGCAGCGCCGCGGCAGCGTGGTGGTCTCCAGCGGGCGCGACCCGGGCAGGTTGTCGATGCCGACGACCGGCAACTCCCGCGCGACCGCCCAGGCGACGAACTCCTCGATGGTCTCGTGATGCCGCACGTGCTGGTAGCGGTCGGTCACCATCGCGCCGCGCCGGTTCCACCGACGGCGGCCGACGATGTGCACCTCGGCGGCGAGGAAGGCGTTGGCGTTGCGGACGACCGTGCCGATGTTGAAGTCGTGCTGCCAGTTCTCGATCGCCACGTGGAAGTCGTGCCGGCGCCGGTCCAGGTCGGCCACCACGGCCTCGCGCCGCCAGTAGCGGTACCGGTCGACCACGTTGCGCCGGTCGCCCTCGGCGAGCAGCTCGGGGTCGTACCGCGGGTCGTCCGGCGGGTCCCCCGGCCACGGTCCCACGCCGACGTCGAGCTGGTCTCCGGTCACGGTCACGCAGGGTACGGCCCACGTGCCCGGCCCCGGGCCGCACCCCCGACGGCGGCCCGGTCTGGTAGTGGCCGGATCGGCGGGTCGCCGGGCGCGGGGGCGTCCGGTGGTGGCCGGATCGGCGGGCCACCGGGCGCGGGGCGGCCGACAGCGGCCGGCTCGGCGGGTCGCCGGGCCCGGGGCGCCGACGGGGTCGACCGGCGGCGGCTCAGCCCAGCCCCAGCGCGCCGCCGAGCCGGTCGAGGAAGCGGCGGTCGGCGGGTGCCGGCGGCGGCTCAGCCCAGCCCCAGCGCGCCGCCGAGCCGGTCGAGGAAGCGGCGGTCGGCGGGTGCCGGCGGCAGCGCCTCGGCCCCGGGCGTCGCCGCCCGGCAGACCCGGGCCGCCACGGACTGCACCCACTGCCGGTACGCCGCCGAGTCGGCGGGGTCGGCCCGCCGCAGCACCCGGGTCGCCGCGCGGCAGGCGGCCAGCAGGTCCACCAGGTCGGCGAGCCGGTCGACCGACGGGGAGGCCCCGTCGTGGCGGGCGTAGATGGCGGCGACCACCGCGCGGACGAGATCGCTGTCGAAGGCCCGACCCGCCGCGACCGCGTCCAGGCCGGCGAGCCCGGCGGAGACCCCCCGGCGGGGCCGGCCGGGGCCGGGCGCGGCGGCGGCCACGATCACCCGACCGGGCAGGCTGGTCAGCAGATCCCACTCGGCGGCGGAGTAGACGGCGGTGGTCAGCGGTGCGGCACGGCGGCCGGCAGAGGGCGGCTCTCCGGCGACGGAGTGGCTCATGGGGACCTCCGGCGCCAGCATATGCCCCGGAAGGGGAAAAGGGCCCCTTCCACACGAACCCGGCGGGAAGGGGCCGTCGACGTCAGCGCGGCTCGGGGAAGCTCGGCCGCTCCGGGTCCACGCCCTCGGGCACGGTCGTGGCCGCGTACTCCTTCTTGGGGACCATCACCCGGCGGCGGAAGACGCAGACCATGGTGCCGTCCTGGTTGTAACCCCGGGTCTCCACCGAGACCACGCCCCGGTCGGGCTTGGATGACGACTCGCGCTTGTCCAGCACCGTGGTCTCGCCGTAGATCGTGTCGCCGTGGAAGGTCGGCGCCACGTGCCGCAGCGACTCGACCTCGAGGTTCGCGATGGCCTTGCCGCTGACGTCGGGCACCGACATGCCCAGCAGCAGGGAGTAGATGTAGTTGCCGACCACCACGTTGCGCTTGAACTGGCTCGCGGACTCGGCGTAGTGCGCGTCCATGTGCAGCGGGTGGTGGTTCATGGTGAGCAGGCAGAAGAGGTGGTCGTCGTACTCGGTGACCGTCTTGCCGGGCCAGTGCCGGTAGACCGCGCCGACCTCGAACTCCTCGTAGTAGCGGCCGAACTGCATCCTTGTCCCCTTCGACGGGCGGCGATGGAGTTCGGCACAGCATGCCTTATGGAGTGTTAAGGCGACGGGTGGGGCGCGGGCCGTGCGGAAATGTCACACCGGCGCTACCGAGGGGAGACGCAATGAGCGGCGGGGCCCTCCCCGGCACCCGCCGCCCACGCTCTGATGCGGAAGATTCTGCCGTACGACAACGAGGACCGAACAGAGACCGAGGTCACATTTATCTTTTTGTAACACTACTCTGCGTCATCGCATCGGGAGTCTTCGGCGATCTCCGCACATCGGGTAGCCGCTTGTCAACCGCCAGATTGCTGAATTGCGCCGACCCGTTGAGTCGATCTTACTGGAAGCGCTCCCATCACCGCTGGTCACGCAAATGCGTCGTGCACTTGCGATCAGCACCCCCGGCAAAGCCAACTCCGTCGATGGGAGCGGGACCACCCGCACGGGCGGTGAGCGCGCGTTTCGGCGCGCAACTGTCGGGAATTCCACGCGGTACGCCCTGGTTCCACCAGACGTAGCTATTCCGCGCCGATCGGAGACTTTCATGGCAACCGTAGAGCTGACCACGGCAAACTTCGACGAGGTGGCCGGCAGCGACGGCATCGTGCTCGTCGACTTCTGGGCCGAGTGGTGCGGCCCGTGCAAGCGGTTCGCCCCGGTCTACGAGCGTTCCTCGGAGAAGCACCCCGACATCGTCTTCGGCAAGGTCGACACCGAGGCGCAGCAGGAACTGGGTGCCAAGTTCGACATCCGCTCCATCCCGACCATCATGGCGATCCGCGACGGCGTCATCGTCTTCGCCCAGCCGGGCGCCCTCCCCGAGTCCGCCCTGGAGAACCTGATCGAGCAGGTCCAGGCGCTCGACATGAACGACGTCCGGCAGAAGCTGGCCGGTCACCAGCACTGAGCCGACCCGCTCCACGACGGCCGGACCCCCACGGGCCCGGCCGTCGTCGTGTCCGCGACCCCGTCCGCCCGGCGGCGACAAGTGGCCGTCGGAGGGACCCGGAGCGGGCGGTACATCCCGTATCGTCACGACCCGATGGAGACCTTGACCAGCCGTGGACGCGCGATCCGGCTCGCCGCCACCGCCCTCGGCCTGGCCGTCCTGCTCGCCGGCACCGTCTGGGGCACCGACGACCACTTCCCGTTCGGCCCGTTCCGGATGTACTCGACCTCCAACCCGCCGAACTCCCCCGCCCCGGACACCCGGGTCGAGGGCGTCGACAGCACCGGCGCGGTCGTCGACCTGGGCGAGCGCGCGACCGGCATCCGCCGGGCCGAGATCGAGGGCCAGCAGGACCGCTACGCCGCCGACCCCGAACTGCTCACCGAGGTCGCCGACGCGTACGCCGAACGCCACCCCGACGCGGCCGAGCTGGTGGAGGTCCGCATCGTGATCCGCTGGCACGGCATCCGCGACGGCCGGCCCACCGGCCGCTGGACCGACGAGACGGTGGTCTCCTGGAAGGCGGATCGATGAGCCGCTGGTTGACCGAGCCGGTGCCCCGCGGCCGGGTGGCCGCCTTCCGGACGCTGATCTACCTCTTCGTCGCCGCCGACCTGGTCGTGTTCACCCCGTGGATCCGCACCCGGGTCGCCGTGCCCGGGGAGCTCTACCAGCCGCTGCTCATCGGGCGGGTGCTGCCGCTGCCCACGCCCAACCCGGCGCTGGTCGCCGTGATCTTCTGGGCCCTGCTGTTGCTCGCCCTGCTCGCCGCGACCGGCCGGGCGCCCCGGCTGCTCGGCTGGGCCGTCTTCGCGCTCTACTTCGAGTGGATGATCGTCGCGATGAGCTACGGCAAGGTCGACCACGACCGGTTCGGCCTGCTCGTCGCGCTGGCCGTGCTGCCCACCGCCGGTCGGGCCCGGCACGGCGACGCCACCCGCACCGAGGCCGGCGGCTGGGCCCTGCGGGTCACCCAGATCGCCGTCATCTGCACGTACTTCCTCGCCGCCTGGGCCAAGCTGCGCTTCGGCGGGCTGGACTGGCTGACCGGCTCGGTGCTGGCCCGGGCGATCCTGCGGCGCGGCACCGAACTGGCCGACCTGATCGCCTCGGTGCCGTACCTGCTGATCGTGGCGCAGTTCGGCATCGTCGCGTTCGAGCTGCTCAGCCCGGTGGTCTTCCTGCTGCGGGAACGCTGGCGGCTGGCGACGGTGGGCTTCTTCTACTCGTTCCACCTGGTCACCGTCGCGACCATCACCATCTCGTTCGCCCCGCACCTGGCCGCGATGACCAGCTTCCTGCCGCTGGAACGGGTCCGGCCGGTCGTCTGGGCGCGCCGGCTGCTCACCCGCCGGGAGGGGGACGGCGGACGGCCCGTCGACGCGGGCGGCCCCGCGCCGTCACTCGCCGGTCAGGCGTCCGCCGCCGGCCGACCGGACGGGCCGTAGAGGCGCTCCCGCGCCTCCTGGGGCAGCGCGCAGGCGGCCGTTCCGCCCGGGAGCCGGTGCCGGTTGCGGGCGACCCAGCGGTACGCGGGCCAGGCGGCGGCGCGTACCGGCGGGAACCGGAGGCCGGTGCCGGCCACCCGCCAGAGCGGGCCGCTGTCGCGGAGCAGCTTCGCGATCGCGTCGGGGCCGGCCGCGCGGGAGCCGTCCGCCCCGACCCACTGCACCGCCTCCTCGCACTCCGCCTCGGTCAGGCCGAGCGCGTCGAGGTCGGCGAACTGCCACGGCACCACGTGCACACCCGTGGGGATCCGCCGGTCGATGAACTCGGCGCACCGGGTGCAGAACGCGCAGTCCCCGTCGTAGACGAACGTCGACCTCTCCATGCCTCCATCCTCCACCCGCCGGCCACGGACCGAACGCCGAGGTGGGCGGGAACACGGCGGGTCGCTTGCGCTCCGCTCGTACGCGCGTTCGAATGAAGGCCATGCGCTGGGACAACCTCTCCGCTCCCCCGGACGAGGGGGTCCCCGATCGGGCAGCGCCAGCGACGCCACCCCTGCCGCTGGCGCTGCCCGGCGCGATCGCCCGCACCTTCGACACCCCGGGCTTCGCCGGCATGACGTTCTACGAGATCCGGGCCAAGTCGATCATCAACAAGGTGCCCGGCGCGTCCCGCGTCCCCTTCGAGTGGACGATCAACCCGTACCGTGGCTGCTCCCATGCATGCCGCTACTGTTTCGCGAGAAATTCTCACACCTACCTCGACCTCGATGCCGGCGCGGACTTCGACCAGAAGGTGATCGTCAAGGTCAACGCGGGTGAGCTGGTCCGGCGGGAGCTGGCCGCGCCGCGCTGGCGGGGCGCGCACGTCGCGATGGGCACGAACGTGGACTGCTACCAACGGGCCGAGGGTCGCTACCATCTCATGCCGCAGATCATCGCGGCGCTGCGCGACTTCGCCAACCCGTTCTCGATCCTCACCAAGGGCACGCTGATCCTGCGGGACCTGCCGCTGCTGCGCCAGGCCGCCGAGGTGACCCGGGTCGGCGTCTCCTTCTCGGTGGGCTTCGTCGACGAGCGGCTCTGGCGCGCGGTCGAGCCGGGCACGCCCAGCCCGCGGCGGCGGCTGGACGCGGTGCGGGCACTGACCGACGCCGGCTTCGACGTCGGGGTGCTGATGGCGCCGATCCTGCCCGGGCTCAGCGACGACGACGCCTCGATCGACGCCACGGTGGCGGCGATCGCGGCGGCCGGGGCGACCAGCGTGACCCCGTTGGCGCTGCACCTGCGCCCCGGGGCCCGGGAGTGGTACGCACGCTGGCTCGGCCGCGAGTTCCCCCACCTGGTCCCCCGCTACCGCGAGCTCTACCACTCCGGCGCGTACGCCCCGCAGTCCTACCAGCGGGAGCTGACGGCGCGGGTGCGGATCGCGTCGCGCCGGCACGGGCTGCACCGGGGCGAGCGCGGGGACAACCGTCGCCTGCCCGACCCGACACCCACGCCACCGGCCGCCGAGCAGCTCAGTCTGCTGTAGACGCCGGCCGATACCCTGCCGCCGTGCGGGAGACGATCGACCGGGCACTGCGCCGGCAACGGATCGCGGTGACGGTCGCGCTGACCGTCGGGCTGCTGTGGGGCGTGGCCGCCGGATGGGCGGTGCGCGCGGACGGCTCCGCCCCCGTCCTCACGCTGCTGCCGCTGCTCCTCCTGATCTGGAGCCTGGTCCGGGTCTTCGGCCGACCCGGCGACGCCGAGCTGCGGGTGGACGAGCGGGAGCGCGCCTTCTTCGGGCCGCCCAAGACCCGGACGAGCTACCGCTGCGCCCTGCTCGCCTTCCTCGCCTACCAGCTGACCTACCAGTCCCTCTCCGATCGGGACGTACTGTCGTGGTTCTTCGCGGGCCTCTCGGGCGCGTTCACCGTGATGCTGTCGGTCGCCCTCTGGCGACAGGTCCCGAAGCTCGCGTTCACCCCGGCCGGGATCACCGCAGGCGACCCGCTACGGCACACCTTCGTCCCGTGGGGGGCCCTCGACCCGGCGGCTCCGGTCGGTTCGCCACGGCAGTCCGGCTTCCTCCGGCTGTCGGTGCGGAGCCCGGAGTTGGTCCGCCACCGGGGGATCGTTCCGCGCCGGCGTACGGTCGTCGAGACCGGGGAGCTGGACGTCGCGCCGGAGCTGCTGGCCGCCGCCGTCGCGCACTACGTTGCCCACCCCGAGCACCGCGCGGCGATCGGCACGCCCGAGGAGCACGCCCGGCTGCGCCGCGTACTCGGGGGCGGCGGCTGAGCGGCGGGGTTAGAGTCGGCGGGTGCGCTCCGCTCAGCAGATCCTCGCCGACTCCGCCGTGATCGCCGTCGTGGGCGCCTCCCGCGACCCGCGCAAGGCCGCGCACAGCGTGCCGTTGCAGATGCAGCGGTACGGCTGGCGGATCATCCCGGTCAACCCGACCGCCGACGAGCTGTTCGGCGAGCGGGTCTACCGGTCACTGGCCGACATCCCGCACCCCGTCGACCTGGTCGACGTGTTCCGGCCGGCGCAGGACGCGGTCGAGGTGGTACGCGAGGCGGTGGCGATCGGCGCCCCGGCGGTCTGGTTGCAGCTCGGCATCGTCTCGGCCGAGGCGCGGCGGATCGCCACCGAGGCGGGCATCGACTACGTCGAGGACCGCTGCCTGATCGTCGAACGCGCCGCCGGCGGCCTCACCCGACTGAGCTGACCCGGCTCGGGAAAGGGTCGCGCCGCAACGGCAAGGAACGCCCGCCGTGGCGGTTGCCCGCGGCCCGTACCCTGCGGCCGTGTCTCCCCGACGGCTCGGCCGACTGCCGAAGCGCGACGACGGGCTCTGGTCCCGCAGGCTGCTGGCCGCGACGGTGGCCGCAGCGGTGACGGTGACGGTGGCCGCGGCACTGTCTGGTCGCTCGGCGGTCCCTGGCCGGCCGGGTCGACCTGGCCGCCGACCTGGCCCGGGCGACGGCGGCGGCGCTGGTGGTGACCATGCTGCTACCCGCCGACCCGCAGTGGGCCCGGGTCGTACGGCTGGTGCTCCTGGTCGCGGCGGCGGCGACCGGAGGCGTCGCCTATTCCGGCCTGCGGTTCACCGGGCGGTTGGCGCTGACCGCGAGCGGGATCCGGCATGGCCGCCGGCGGTACGACTGGTCCAACATCGACCGGGTGAGCCTGCACCGGAGGGACGGCCGGCTCGCCGGGGTGCGGCTGCGGCCGAGGGTGTGGCGGTCGCTGGAGCCGGCGCCGGTGGTCGGCGGCCGGGACGTGGCGGTGCCGGAGCAGCGCCTGGTGGCCGCGATCGAGGCGTACCGGGAACGACCGCAGGCGCTGGCGGTGGGGCCGGTCACCGCACCGGAACCGGCCGTCGAGCCGGCCGGTGGGTGACCGGCGCGCCCGTCAGAGCTTGTACTCCTTGAGCAGGCCGCGGGAGATGATGGTCTTCTGGATCTCCGAGGTGCCCTCGCCGATGAGCAGGAACGGGGCCTCCCGCATCAGCCGCTCGATCTCGTACTCCTTGGAGTAGCCGTAGCCGCCGTGGATGCGGAACGCCTCCTGGACGACCTCGGCGCAGTATTCCGAGGCGAGCAGCTTGGCCATGCCGGCCTCGACGTCGTTGCGCTGGCCGGCGTCCTTGAGGCGGGCGGCGTTGACCATGAGGGCGTGCGCGGCCTCGATCTTGGTGCCCATCTCGGCGAGCTTGAAGGCGACCGCCTGGTGCTTCGCGAGCGGCTGGCCGAAGGTGCGGCGCTGCTGGGCGTACGCGACGGCGAGTTCGAAGGCGCGGATGGAGATGCCGCAGGCGCGGGCGGCGACGTTGACCCGGCCGACCTCGATGCCGTCCATCATCTGGTAGAAGCCGCGGCCGACCTTCTCCGCGCCGCCGAGGACGGCGGTCTCGGGGACGGTGACCCCGTCGAGCACCATCTCGGTGGTCTCGACGCCCTTGTAGCCCATCTTGTCGATCTTGCCGGGGATGGTCAGGCCGGGTGCGGTCTCGCCGAAGCCGGGCTCCTTCTCCAGCAGGAAGGTGCTCATGTTGCCGTAGACCGAGTCCGCGCCGGTGTCGGTCCTGACCAGGGTCGCCACGACCGAGGAGTACGCCCCGTTGGTCAGCCACATCTTCTGGCCGTTGATGACGAACCGGTCGCCGTCGCGGACAGCCTTCGACCTGATCGCCGAGACGTCGGAGCCGCACTCCGGTTCCGACATCGAGAAGGCGCCGCGTACCTCGCCGGTCGCCATCTGCGGCAGCAGCCGGGCCTTCTGCTCCGCGGAGCCGTGCTGGGAGATCAGGTACGCCACGATGAAGTGGGTGTTGACGATGCCGGAGATCGACATCCAGCCCCGCGACAGCTCCTCGACCACCAGGGCGTAGGTGAGCAGGGACTCGCCGAGCCCGCCGTACTCCTCGTCGATGGTGAGGCCGAAGAGGCCCATCTCGCGCATCCCGTCGAGGATGTCGGTCGGGTACTCGTCGGCGTGCTCCAGCCGCTGCGCGTGCGGGATGATCTCCTTGTCGGCGAACTCCCGGACCGTTTCCAGGATCGACCGCTGCACATCGGTCAGGCCGGGCGTCTGGGCGAGTCGGGCCATCTCAGCCTCCGGGGGTCGGCGCCTTACTCATGGGTAACTGAACGCTCGGTCAGTATCAGCCGCCTGGCGGGCGAGGCCAAGGTGACCAGTCCACACAACCGCTGTGAAAAGGTTCACCGCTGCGGGTAGCGTCCGGCAAGAGGGGACGTGATCCGCCACCGGCAGGAGGAGACCGTGAGCCAGCCACCGCCGCCGGGCCCGCCCGATCCAGACCGGCCGCCGTCGCCCTGGGAGCCCCCGCCGGGCCACGACCCGTCGCGGTCCGAGCCACCACCGTCGTGGTCCGAGCCGCCGCCGTACGGGCAGCCGCCCACCTACGAGCAGCCGTCCCACGGGCAGCCGGCGTACGGGCAGCCCTCCTACGAGCAGCCCGGCGAGCCGCCGCACGGCCAGCAGTGGGGGCACCAGCCGCCGTACGCCCCGCAGGTGCCCTACGGGCAGTACGGCCCGCCGTCCGGCCCCCGCCCTGGCGGCGGCACCAACGTGCTGGCCATCCTGTCGCTGGTGCTCGCGTTCGTGTTCGCCCCGGCCGGCATCGTGCTCGGGCATCTGGCCAAGCGGCAGATCCGCACCACGGGCGAGGAGGGCGACCAGCTCGCCACCTGGGGCCTCGTCCTCAGCTACGTCTTCACCGGGCTGGGCCTGGTCGCCTGCTGCGGCTGGATCGCCCTGGTCATCGCCGCCGGCGACCACGGCACCACCTACTGACGCCCGCCGTCGGCCCGGCTCAGCGGAACTGTGCCTCGCGGACGCTGTTGCCGCCGTCCACCACCAGCATCTGCCCGGTGATGTACGACGCGGCCGGCGAACAGAGGAAGGTGATCGCCGCGGCCACCTCGTCGGGCGTGCCGGGGCGACCGACCGGGGTGCCGAGGCCCTGCTTGATCTCGGCGACCGTCGAGGCCGCGGTGTGGATGGTGCCCGGGGCGACCGAGTTGACGGTCACCCCGTCGGCGATCATCTCCATCGCCAGTGCCCGGGTCAGCCCGACCACGCCCGCCTTGGCCGCCGCGTACGCCGCCTCGGTCGGCAGGGCGTTGACCGGCCCGGCGGTGGCCGCGAGGTTGACGATCCGGCCCCAGCCCCGCTCGGCCATGCCGCCGATGAAGGCCCGGCTGCACAGGAACGCCGTGGTGAGGTTCCGGTCGATCTCGCCGCGCCACTCGTCGTAGCTGAGCTGGGCGACCGGGCGCAGCACCTCGGGGCTCGCCCGGCTGGCCAGCCCGGCGTTGTTGACCAGCACCTCCACGTCGCCGAGCTGCTCGGTGACCGCGTCGGCGAGCGCCCCGACCTCCGACTCGTCGGTGAGGTCGGCGACGAAACCGGTGACGCCCAGCTCGCTGGCCCGCTCGTGGATGCGTCGGGTGGTGGAGACGATGGCCACCCGGGCGCCGAGATCGGTCAGCCGGCGTGCCGTCGCGTACCCGATGCCGTCCGGGCTGCCCGCCCCGGTGACCAGGGCGACCTTCCCGTCGAGCCGCATCGTCACCGGGTCCGGCAGCGGCGCCGGCTCGTCGGTGCCGGCGGGGCTCGCCGCGGCGGCGGCCCGGGTGCGCCGGGCCAGGCCGGGGCGGCTCACGTCCCGTCTCGGTCGGCTTCCGGAGCGGTCCGCGGCTCGCGCGTCAATCACCATGCCAGGATCCTGCCCGCTTCCCGGGGCCCGGGCAACGCGGCACACCCGGTGGCGGCCCCCCGGGGTTTGCGCCGGCGTGACTACCCTGACGGGCGCACCCGCACCCAACGGAGTAGACGAATGACATATCCCCCGCCGCCCGGCGGCTGGAGCGACCCGGCGTGGTCGGGCCAGCAGTCGAGCCCGCCGGCCGACCCGGCGAGCGGCCAGCCCATCCCCACCCAACCCACCGCCGACCCGTACGCCCCGGCGGACCCGTACGCGGGCGGCGACCCGTACGCCGGCGGCGACCCGTACGCCGGCATGAAGCAGGCGGGCCTGTCCGCGCCCGCCGGATACCCGCCGCCGGCCTACCCGACCTACGGCTACGGCGCCCCGCAGAAGACCAACGGCATGGCGATCGCCGCCCTGGTGCTCTCCCTGGTCGGCTTCACGTCCTGCATCACCGCGCCGGTCGGCGCGATCCTCGGTCACGTCGCGGCCAAGCAGATCCAGCAGACCGGCGAGGGCGGCGAGGGCATGGCGAAGGCCGCCATCATCATCGGCTGGATCCTCACCGGCCTGCTCGTGCTGGCGATCCTCTTCTACGTGGGGATCATCGTCCTGGCGATCACCCAGAGCAGCTCCAGCAGCAGCTACTGACGCAACCGTGCCGCCCCGGCGCGGGCCGGGGCGGCACGGATCGTACGTGCGGGGTCACTCCGCCGGCGGGGTGAAGGTGGAGGTCCGGGTCATCCCGGCCGCCCGGCCCTTCGCCGCGACGACCAGCGCCATCTTGCGCGACGCCTCGTCGATCATCTCGTCGCCGAGCATCACGGCGCCGAGCCGCCCGCCCGCCTCCGAGGTGTAGTGCTCGTACGCGTCGAGGATCAGCTCGGCGTGGTCGTAGTCGGCCTGGGCCGGCGAGTAGACCTCGTTCGCGGCGTCGATCTGGCCCGGGTGCAGCACCCACTTGCCGTCGAAGCCGAGCGCCGCCGAGCGCTTCGCCACCTCGCGGAACGCGTCCACGTCGCGGATCTGCAGGAACGGGCCGTCGATGGCCTGCTTGTCGTGCATCCGCGCGGCCATCAGGATGCGCATGAGGATGTAGTGGTAGGGGTCGCCCGGGTAGTCCGGGATGAGGGCGCCGACCACCAGGGACTTCATGTTGATGGAGGCCATGAAGTCGGCCGGGCCGAAGATGATCGTCTCGACCCGGGGCGAGGCGGCGGCGATGGCGTCCACGTTGACCAGGCCGGCGGCGTTCTCGATCTGCGCCTCGATGCCGATCCGGCCGACCGCCAGGCCGAGCGTCTTCTCCAGCTGGGTCAGCGTCATGTCGAGCCACTGCACCTGGGCCGCGTTCTGCACCTTCGGCAGCATGATGCAGTCGAGGTTCGCGCCGGCCCCCTCGACCACGTCGATGACGTCCCGGTAGGTCCACGGGGTGGTCAGGTCGTTGACGCGCACGACCCGGGTCTTGCCCGACCAGTCGCCCTCGTTGAGCGCCGCGACGATGTTCTTCCGGGCGTCGGGCTTGGCCAGCGGGGCGACCGCGTCCTCCAGGTCCAGGAAGACCTGGTCGGCGGGGAGGCCCTGGGCCTTGCCGAGCATCTTGACGCTGGAGCCGGGTACCGCGAGGCAGGACCGGCGGGGGCGACCGACTGCGGCCATGGATGCGCTCCTTCCAGCGTGCGGCGGGCACGCCGACGCCACCTGACGAGAAAGGCGAGAACTTAACGATCCCAAAGGGGCTTTGTGACGCCACGGTAACCTCGTGCCGTGACCGGGGTGAATGGACCTGTGGAAGATTTCACTGGGCGTCGGCTGGTGGTGGTGACCGGGGCCAGCTCGGGCATCGGGCTGGCGGCCGCCGTCGACCTGGCGCGCCGCGGTGACCAGGTGGTAATGGTCGGCCGGGACCCGGCCCGGCTCCAGGCCGCGGCGGAGCAGGTGCGCGAGGCGTCCGGCGAGCGGCCCGAGCTGTTCCGGGCCGACTTCGCGGTGCTGGACGACGTCCGTCGGCTGGCGGAGAAGCTGCGGGCCGAGTACGACCGGATCGACGTGCTGGCCAACAACGCCGGCGCGATCGTCCTCCAGCCGCTCACCACCGTCGACGGTTTCGAGCTGACGGTCCAGGCCAACCACCTGGCCCCGTTCCTGCTCAGCAACCTGCTGCGGGACCGGATCGGCCGGATGGTGGTGACCGCCTCCGCCGCGCACCGCAGCGGCGCGCTCGACCCGGACGACCTGAACGCCCCGCTGCGCCGCTACCGGCCGATGCAGGCGTACGGCACCAGCAAGCAGGCGAACATCCTCTTCACGGCCGAGGCGGCCCGGCGCTGGCCGGAGATCCCGGCGTACTGCCTCCACCCCGGGGTGGTGCGCACCCGGTTCGGCAACGACAGCCGGCTGGTCGCCCTGGGCATGCGGCTACTGCCGTTCCGCAGCCCCGAGAAGGGGGCCGAGACGCTGGTCTGGCTCGCCAACCAGGACCCGTCGCGGCTGCGTACCGGCGGCTACTACGCCGACCGGCAGCCGCGCCGGCCGCTGCGCAAGGCGGCCGACCCGCAGCTCGCCGCCCGGCTCTGGGCGGCCAGCGCCGAGGCGGTCGGCGTCGCGGGATAGCGGTGTCGCCCGTGGCCGCCCCGCTGCCGTACTCCGCCGCATGCCGGCTGCTGCACGCCGCCGAGGAGGAGGCCCGCCGGCGCGGCTGCACCCAGATGTCGGTCGCCTCGTTCTCGTTCCAGGCGCCGGAGTTCTACCGCCGCAACGGCTACGTCGACACCGGGCGTCGGGAGGGCATCCCGGGCGGCCACGTCGACCACCACTTCTGGAAGTCGCTGGTCACCGATCCGGCTGCGGCGTTGCGCGTGGTCGCCCTGGTGGAGCTGCCCGAGGCGGAGGGCGATCGGCGGTACGAGGACACGGTGCTGGGCCTGCTCGGGCGGCACGGCGGGCGGTTGGAGCGCCGGCTGCGGACCGGCGACGGGCACACCGAGGTGCACCTGATCCGGTTCGACACCCGCGACGGCTACGACGCCTTCCTGGCCGACCCGGAGCGGGTGGCCCTGCGGGCCGCGCTGGGCGACGCCGCCCCGGCCGCCCGGGTGCTGGAGGTCCACGAGGTCTGACGCCGGTCCGCCGGGCGGCGGCACGGCTGGTCGCCCGGCAGGGGCACGCCAGTCCCGTCACCCGCCCGGCGGAGCCGCCGTCGTCCCCGCACCGCCGGGCGGGATCGCCGTCGCCCGGCGCCGCCTCGCCCCCACCAGGACGGATGCAACGGCGACCAGCAGCGCCACGCCGGCCAGACCGAGAGCAACCAGCCAGGGTGGGGGTGGGCCGAAGTCGGGTTCACCGGACTTCCGGACCGCACCGTCGACCGCGAGGTCGGCGGCGACCGCGAGCTCGGTGACGCCGGCCGGGGTACGGAACAGCACCTCTGGTGCGGCGGCACCCCGGCGTAGCAGCACGAGCTGGACGGCCGTGGTGCCCGGCTCGAAGTAGGGGCTTCGGGCGATGTCGTGCTCGTCCGGCCGGTCGACCGCGTCCGGGCCGGGCACGCCCACCAGCGCGACCGCCTCGTCCGCCGACCGCCAGCCGAGCACCTGCACGAAGGTGGCGGAGCGCACCTCCGGGAAGGCAGGGCCGTCGCCCACGGGAAACACCGTCAGGTTGTGGGTCACCAACTGCCAGCTGCGCGGGTAGGACGGCACCGGGCAGTTCTCGCAGGTCGACCGCTCCAGCACGGCCACCCGCCACCCGTTGGGCGACCACGCGCCCGGCCCGGCCAAGCGTCCGTTGCCCACTGGGAGCTTCCGGTACGGCTCGGCGGTGCCGTCGGCGCCCGCGTCGGCGACCCGGGCCAGCCACACCTCGTCGCGCACTTGGACGGCGAGGGCGCCCCCGTCCGGCGCGACGGCGGCCCTCCCGGGCGGCACCCAGGCGGTGCCGACCGGGACCCGCAGCACGTCGGCCCCACGATCCCGGTCGTACAGGCCCACGTGCGGGGTGGCGTAGGTGTTCGGCGCGGTGAAGGTGTCCTCGGCCGCGTAGGCGAGCCGATTCCCGTCCGGCGCGAAGGCCAGCGGGTGCCCCGCCATCCCCGCGCGCCGGTGTTCCCCGGACGTCAGATCGAACAGCAGGCCGCCGGCCCAGACGTACCGGCCGTCCGGGGAGAGCAGCGCGTCGAACCCAGGCGTGACCGGGCCGACGTCGAGGCGGCGGTAGCGGTCGGTCTCGGCGGCCACCACGGCCATCCGGTTCTCGTGCCAGTCGCTGCGCACCGCCGGCCCGCCGAACAGCACCGCCACCGGGCCCGGCGGCGACCCGTCGACGGGCGCGGTGAGCACTCCCGGCGTGACCAGGCGGGTGGGCAGGCCGGGGGCCTCGGGACGGGAGGCCGCGGGAGCCGGCAGGGCGACCGGGCGCAGCGCGTACCCGACACTGAGGAGCAGCACCAGGACGGCGAGCGCGCCCGCCGCGGCGGCCCGCCGACGCCGGTGCCGGCGCCGCGCCGTGTCGAAGAGATCCGCCGGTACGACGGCGGCCGGCACGCCGTCCGCCAGGCCGCGCAGCGCCGCGCCGAGTCGGACCGTCATCGGTTCACCTCCTGCGGAGTGCGGCCGACCAGCTCGGCCAGCTCGGGGGCGAGGGCGCGCAGCCTGCCGAGGGCGTGCCGCGTCTGGCTCTTGACCGTGCCCACCCGGCAGCCGAGCAGCTCGGCGGTCTCGGCCTCGGTACGGTCCTCGTAGTAGCGCAGCACCAGCACGGCCCGCTGCCGGACGGTCAGCCGACCCAGCGCCGCCCGCAGCGCCAGCCGCAGGTCGGGGTCGTCGGCCGGGCCGGCCCGCTCGGGCAGTGTCGCACCCAGCCGCTCGGGCGGGCGCGCCCTGCGCCACCGCCACCAGCTGGCCGCCTGTGTGCAGAGCACCCGACGCAGGTACGCCCCGGGTTCGTCGAGCCGCTCCCAGCGCACGGCGACCCGGGCCAGCGCCACCTGCACCAGGTCCTCGGCGTGGTGCCGGTCGCCGGTCAGCAGGTACGCGAACCGGGTCAGCCTCGCCGTCTCGGCGCGTACGAACTCGGCGAAGCCGGCCCGGGCGCGGTCTTCAGTGGTCAAAGGATCGCCCTCCTCACCGGAACAGACGCCGACCGGGGCCGCCGCGGAGGGAACCTATTCGTCCAGGTGCACCGGCAGGCTGGTGACCACCACCCCGGGCAGCCGGCGCAGCGCCGCGCGGAGCCGCTGCTCGGTGCGGCTGTGCAGCAGCCGGTGCCAGCGGCTGCGTACCACCACCTCCGGCACGACGACGGTCAGCACCAGGTCGGCGCGGGAGGCGTGCAGCGCCTCCAGGTAGTGCGCGAGCGGCCCGATCACCGCCCGGTACGGGGACACGATCGTCTCCAGCCGCAGGTGGTCGCCCCAGGCCCGCCACTGCTCCCGGAACCGGTCCGACTCCGGCTCCTCGGGGGCGATGTGCACGGCCAGCGTCGGCTGCCCGAGCGAGGCCGCGTACGCCAGGGCCCGCAGCGAGGCCCGGTTCAGCCGGGCGACCGGCACCACCACGAGGTGGCGTACCTGCTCGGGCAGTTCCTCGTCCTCGGGCGCGGCGGGCCCGGCGGTGGTCGGCCGCGCCGGCACCACCGGCGGCCCGGGCACCGGGCCGGCCGGCGGCGGGTGCAG
Organism: Micromonospora sp. NPDC023814; assembly: GCF_040639595.1. Classification (NCBI taxonomy): domain Bacteria; kingdom Bacillati; phylum Actinomycetota; class Actinomycetes; order Micromonosporales; family Micromonosporaceae; genus Micromonospora; species Micromonospora sp. NPDC023814. The sequence continues at coordinate 30,378 of NZ_JBFAAF010000007.1, read as the reverse complement.
CGCGAGGGACCGGTGCAGCATCCGGTAGTGCCGCTGGATGGCCCGGAACAGCAGGACCAGCAGCGGCACGGCGACGACCACCACCCAGGCGCCCTCGGTGAACTTGGCGACCGCCGCGGTGACCAGGACCAGCCCCGAGAAGACGGCGCCCACCGCGTTGATCGTCGCCCGGCGTCGCCAGCCGGGCCCGCGCCGGCGACGCCAGTGCACCACCATCCCCGTCTGGGACAGGGTGAAGGCCAGGAACACCCCGACCGCGTAGAGCGGGATCAACGACTCGGTGCGCCCCCGGAAGGCCACCAGGATCACCGCCGCCGCGGCGGTCAGCGCGACCAGCCCGTTGCTGAAGGCGAGCCGGTCGCCCATGTGCAGGAACCGGCGCGGCGCGTGACCGTCCCGGGCCATGAAGAACAGCAGGCGGGGAAAGTCGTTGAAGGCGGTGTTCGCGGCCAACAGCAGGATCATCGCCGTCGCGGCCTGGACCAGCCCGTACCAGGGACCGCTGGGGAACGTGACCCGGGCCAACTGGGAGAGCACCGACTGCTCGGCGGTGGGCACCAGCCCGGACAGGTGGATCAGCCCGATGAGTCCGAGGAAGAACAGCACCAGCATCGCGACCATCCAGGTGAGCGTGGTGCGCGCGTTGCGCCACTCCGGCGGCCGGAACGCGGGCACCGCGTTCGAGACCGCCTCGATGCCCGTCATCGACACCGCGCCGGAGGAGAACGCGCGGAGCACCAGCAGCAGCCCCAACCCCTCGACGGCCGGCACCGGCGGCGGGTCAACCGGGACGAACCCCCGCTCGGCCACGCGGAACCAGCCGACCGCGAGCAGCGCCAGCAGCGCGGCCACGAAGGCGTACGTGGGCAGCACGAAGAGGTTGCCGGCGGTGCGGACGCCGCGCAGGTTGCCCGCGAGCAGCACGCCGACCACGGCCAGCCCGAGGGGCACCGTCCAGCCGGTCAGCCCCGGGACCGCCGAGGTGACCGCCTTGACGCCGGCGGAGACGGACACCGCCACGGTCAGCACGTAGTCCATCATCAGACCCGCCGCCGCGGCGAGGCCCGCCCCCGCGCCCAGGTTGTCGCCGGCCACGATGTACGAGCCGGCCCCGTGCGGGTAGGCCGCCACGGTCTGCCGGTAGGAGACGCCGACCGCGACCATGAGCAGCGCCAGCCCGGCGGCCAGCGGCAGGGACAGCCCGAGCGCGCCGCTGCCGGCGAGCAGCAGCACGGCCAGCATCGCCTCCGGCCCGTACGCCACCGAGCTGAGCAGGTCGGAGGAGAGCACCGGCAGGGCGACCAGCTTGCGCATCCGCTCGTAGAGCACGGCGGCGCTGCTCAGCGGCGGCCCGAACAGCACCCGCCGCAACCGGGTGCCCGCCCGGCCGAGGCGGGTGCCGGGCAGGTTGGCCGGCTCGGCGGCGACCAGCTCGTCCGGCTCCCCGACCCGGAACATCGCGATCGGGGCGAGCCGGCCGAACCGGGTCGGGGCCGGCTGGCCGGGGTGACGGCGCAGCGTCGGATCGACGGGCAGGATGTCCCCGCCGGGTGGTCGGCCCGGCCGGGCGGCCCGCCAGCGGTCGCCGATCCGGCGCAGCGCGCGCAGCTCGTCGGGGTCGAGCGGCGGGAACTCGGCCGACGGCGTGACGACCGTGCCGCGCTCGTCCTTGCCGCCGTTCCGCTTCGTCATCCGCCGTCCCGTCCCGTGTCTTCCCTCCCCCGCACTCTCATGGACGCGGCCGCCTGTGGCGGGCGGAACGGCGGTTCTCGCGGCAAAGAGTGGCCGGCGGCGGGCCGACCGTGCCCGGGGCCACGGTGTGGCGGGGTCAGTCGCGCAGCGGGCCCGCGTCGGCCGGGACGGCGGCGGACGCCGGGACGCGGCGGGCGGCGCGGGCGCCGCCGAGCACCACCACCGCGACGCCGGCCAGCAGCAGGGCCAGCCCGGACAGGGCGGTGGCCCGGGGCAGCTGCCCCAGCCAGGCCCAGCCGATCAGGGCGGCGCCCGGGGCCTCCAGCAGGACCAGCACGCTGATCGTGGTCGCCGAGACCCGGCGCAGCGCGTAGTTGAACATCGAGTGCCCGAGCAGTTGGGCGCCGGCCACCAGGGCCAGCACGGCGGCCCAGGTGCCGGTGTCGAAGCCGGTCAGCGGCACCCCGCCGACCAGGCAGACCACCAGCAGGAGCAGCGCACAGACCCCGTAGCAGATGGTGGTGTACGTGGTCGTGCTGATCGTCGTGCGGGCCCGCTCGCCGAACGCGGTGTAGACCGCCGCGAACATTCCGCCGACCACCGCCAGCAGGTCGCCCGCGAAGGCCCGGCCCGAGACGCCGAAGTCGGCCCCGGTGGCGAGGGCCGCCCCGGCGACCGCCACCCCGATGCCGACCCACACCGCGACCGGCAGGCGGCGGCCCTGGCCGCGGGCGATCAGGCCCTGCCAGACCGGCTGGGTGGCGCCCAGCGCGGTCGCCGCGGCGACCGAGGTGAGCTGGGCGCTCGGCATCCAGGTGGCGAAGTGGGCGGCGAGGGCGACCCCCGACAGGACGCAGTAGAGGCCCTCGCGCCGCCCGGCGCCGACCGTCAGCGACCGGAACTCGGCGCGCCGCCGGCCGAGCGCGTACGGGCCGAGCACGGCGACCGAGAGCGTGTTGCGCCAGAACGCGACAGCCAGGGCGGGCGCCGCCGCGAACGCCACCAGCGGGGCGGACGACGAGACGGCGGCGACGGCCAGGACGAGCGCCCCGGTGGTCACCGGGTCGAGCGTCGGGCGGTGCGGTGCGGCGGACACGGGGAGCAATCCTCACACGGCACGGGCCACCACGGACGGTCAACGCTCGGTTACGATCATGCCTGTCCACGCCGGCGACCCCCCTCGACCGCCCGGAGGCGCTCCCATGCCCACGTACCAGGCGGTGCTGTTCGACTTCTTCGGCACGCTGACCCGTTCCGTGCAGCGGGGCGCGGCGCACCGGTCGACCGCAGAGCTGCTCGGCTGCCCGCCCCGCACGCTCGTCGACGTGCTCGACCGCACCTTCTACGAGCGGGCCTGCGGCCGGTACGGCAACGCCGAGGCGACTCTGCGCTGGGTCTGCGAGCAGGCCGGTGTGCACCCCTCGGACGACGCGGTCCGGTCGGCGGTGGCCTCCCGCCACCGGGCCGTACGCGCCGACACGCGGCTGCGCGACGAGGCGGTGCCCACGCTGGCCGCGCTGCGCCGGCGCGGCCTGCGGACCGGGGTGATCAGCGACTGCACCCACGAGCTGCCGGCGTTCCTGCCGCAGTTGCCGGTCGCCCCGCTGCTCGACGTGCGGGTCTTCTCGGTGCAGGTCGGGCGCTGCAAGCCGGACCTGGCGCTCTACCAGGCGGCGTGCGGGCGGCTCGGCGTGGCCGCGGCGGACTGCCTCTACGTGGGCGACGGCGGCAGCCAGGAGCTGACCGGGGCGGAGCGGGCCGGCATGACCGCGGTGCGGCTGGCCGCGCCGGACCTGGCCGAGCACATGGTGTTCAACGCCGACGCGGCCTGGCGCGGGCCGGTGCTGCGCTCGCTCGACGAGGTGGTCGACCTGGTCGACCGGTCGCCGATGCCAGCGGGGGCACCCGTGCCGGCGGGGGCGCCCGTGCCGGCGGGGGCGCCCGTGCCGGCGGAGGCACCCGTGCCGGCGGGCTGCCTATCCTGACCCGGCCGTGCCCGCGGCCCACGGCGTGACCGGCCCGGTTTCAGCGGCGGCGGACCCGGTGCAGGCGGAACGGCTTGCGGATCGCCCGGACCACCGGCGCCTCCCGGGGCACCTCGGCCAGCGAGCCCGCAGGCAGCGCGGCGCCGGCGAGCGGCTCCCCGGCCGGGGCCAACCGGTTCACCGCGCAGCCGTCGGCTGCCCAGCGGTCAACCAGCTCGGCGGTCGGCCCGGGCGCGTTGAGCCGCTTCGCGGCCACCAGCGGGGCCGTGGTCTCCCAGTGCTCGGTGCCCGGCACGAGGCGGCTCACCCGGGCCGGCCAGGTGACGATCCGCCCACCGTGGTCGCCGCGCAGGGTGACCTGGGCGTCGGTGGCGTCGGCCAGCCCCGGCGCGGACTGCTCCCCCGGGCCGCTGACCACGAAGAGCGCCCCCTCCAGGGGGACGCACCAGAGGGCGAGCGCCGGCCCACCGGGCACGCTCACCCACGCCACGGCGGCCTTCTTCATCGCCTCGTCGACCAGCGGCGTGCTGGTCCGGTCCGCGTCGGTCACACCGGCATCCTCCCGCACCCGCCCCCGTCCCGTCAGCGCCGCCCGGCGTCCGGCCGCGTGGCCGGTGGGCGTGGCGGCACGGGTCGCGCAAATCAGCCGACGAACGGGGGGACCATGATCTCGCCCCGGGCCACCGGCATGACGTGGCCGGCCACGGTGGCACCCACCGCCTGGCCGCCGGCGGCGGTCACCGTGCAGGCCAGCACGGACGGCCGGTTGATCTCGATGCCCTGGTGGACGGTGTACTCCGCGCGCCCGTCGGCGGGGAGCAGGCCGCTGGCGACCAGCCACACCCCGAGGCCCAGGGCGGCCGAGCCGGTGGCCGGGTCCTCCGGCACGCCCAGCCCGGGAACGAAGACCCGGGCGTGCGCGGTTTGCGCGGCGGCGTCCCAGGAGAAGACGCTGACATGCTCCACTCCGTACCGCTGTGCCGCCGCCGCGTTCACCCGGGCACGGGCCACCGCGTCCGGGCAGACCGGGAGGTACGGGAACTCCAGCCCGCAGCCGGCCACCCGGGGCGCCGGGCCGACGTGGTCGTCCACGGTCAGGCCGGCCATCTCCAGCAGCGGCTCCGGGTCCAGCTCGGGGCCGAGGGTGGGGACGCCGCCGGTCAGCGTGGCCCCGGTCGCGGTCACCTCGATCGGGAGCACGCCCGCGCCGCACTCCTGGGTGACCTGCCCCGCCGGGAACAGTCCCCGGCGCCTTGCGGTCACCGCCGCGCCGACGCTGGGATGCCCGGCGAAGGGCAGCTCCTCGGCCGGGGTGAAGATGCGGGCCCGGTAGGTGGCGCCGACCTGGGTGGGCGGGAGCACGAACACCGTCTCGGAGAGGTTGAACTCACACGCGAGCGCCTGCATCTGCTCGGTGGCCAGCGCTTCGGCGCCGAACACCACGGCCAGCGGGTTGCCGGCGAACGGGCGGTCGGTGAAGACGTCCACGATCTCGTAGGCCAAGGTCGACATGTTGATAAACACTAGGCGCTTAGGCTGGTGCCCGTGAGCACGCCGACCCGGATCTACATCGCCCGGCTCGCCGGGGTCGCCGTCTTCGACCCCAACGGTGACCAGGTGGGCCGGGTCCGCGACGCGGTGGCCCGGCTGCGGCCGACGCAGCGCCCGCCGGAGGTGGTCGGGCTGGTCGCCGAGATGCCGATGCGGCGGCGCATCTTCCTCTCCATCAACCGGATCACCTCCATCGACGCCGACGCGGTCGTGCTCGGCAGCGGCACGCTCAACCTGCGGCGCTTCGAGAAGCGCCCGAACGAGCTGCTCGTGCTCCAGGAGCTGCTCGACCGGCGGGTGCAGGTCGAGCCGGGCGGGCAGCCGGGCTCGGTGGTCGACGTGGCGATGGAGTGCAGCCGGGGCGGCGAGTGGTCGCTGACCCGGGTGGCCGTACGCGAGCAGACGGGCCGGCTGAGCCGCCGGGGTCACCTGCACCAGGTCGAGTGGGAGCGGGTACGCGGGCTCAGCGGCATCGCCGACAGCCGGGGCACCGCCAACCTGCTCGCGGTACTGGAGGACATGCGCCCGGCCGACCTCGCCAACGCCCTCCAGGACCTGCCCGACGCCCGGCGCAACGAGGTCGCCGCCGCGCTGGACGACGAGCGCCTGGCGGACGTGCTGAGCGAGCTGCCGGAGCACGACCAGGTGGAGATCCTGGCCGCGCTGGACCGGGAGCGGGCCGCGGACGTCCTGGAGGAGATGGACCCGGACGACGCGGCCGACCTGCTCAGCGAGCTGCCGCCCCCGGAGCAGGACGTGCTGCTCGACCTGATGCAGCCGGACGAGGCCGACCCGGTGCGTCAGCTGCTCAAGTACACGCCCGGCACGGCGGGCAGCGTGATGACCTCCGAGCCGGTGATCCTGCCGCCCGACGCCACGGTCGCCGAGGCCCTGGCCCGGATCCGGGAGCCGCAGCTCTCGCCCGCGATCGCCGCGCAGGTCTTCGTGTCCCGGGCGCCGATGACCACCCCGACCGGCCGCTACCTCGGCATGGTGCACTTCCAGCGGCTGCTCCGCGAACCGCCGGCCGACCTGCTCGGGGGGGTGGTGGTCAACGACATCGACCCGCTGCGGGCCACCACCCCGCTGCCGGAGATCACCCGCCGGATGGCCACGTACGACCTGGTGGCCATGCCGGTGGTCGACCGCAACAACCGGCTGGTGGGCGCGGTCACGGTCGACGACGTGCTGGACCACCTGCTCCCCCGGGACTGGCGGGACCGGGACGCCGCCGCGAGCCCGGCCGCCACCGAGCCGGTGGGCGGCGCGGATGGCTGACCAACGACGGGCGCCGCGGCTCGACCAGCCGCGCGAGCCCCGGGGCGTCAAGCTGCCCCGGTTCGACCCGGAGGCGTTCGGGCGGTGGTCGGAGGGCATCGCCCGGGGCATGGGGACCGCGAACTTCATCGTCTACATGACGGTCGTGATCGCGCTCTGGTTCGGTTGGAACACCCTGGCCCCGGCGCACCTGCGCTTCGACCCGTACACCTTCACGTTCCTGACCCTGGTGCTGTCCCTCCAGGCCAGCTACGCGGCCCCGCTGATCCTGCTGGCGCAGAACCGCCAGGCGGACCGGGACCGGGTGGCGCTGGAGGAGGACCGCCGGCGGGCGACCCTACAGAAGGCCGACACGGAGTACCTGGCCCGGGAGCTCGCCGCGCTGCGCAACGCGATGGGCGAGGTGGCGACCCGGGACTTCCTCCGCTCCGAGCTGGCCCGGCTGGCCGAGGAGCTGGACGAGGCAAGCCAGCGCCGGCAGCGGTTGGAGCGCCGCCACCAGGAGCGGTCCGCGCAGCGCGAGCAGGGCGGGGACGGGCTCGACGAGCCCCGCGACGAACTGGACGGCGACTGGGCCCGGGACGGCCGGCCGGAGGCCCGGGACGCGTGAGACGCCGCCCGCCGCAAGGGGCCGGGCGGGCGGCGTTCGCGTTGATCGTCCCATTTCGCGCCGTGGGCGGTCGACCCCCAACCGTCGTCATCGATTCGCTCACACCGGGCCCCGCTGGCGGCGGCGCGGGGTCACCCCCGACGTAGCATTGCGGGCATGTCAGCACCCGTCAGCACCGTCTCCGACGCGATCCAGGCCGCGCTGGCCACCGTCAACGACCCGGAGATCCGCCGGCCCATCACCGAGCTGGGCATGGTCCGCTCCGCCGAGGTCGGCGACGACGGCGTCGTACGGGTAGAGCTGCTGCTCACCGTCGCCGGCTGCCCGCTGAAGGACAAGCTGCGCGCGGACATCACGGCGGCGGTCGGCGCGGTGCCCGGGGTGACCGGCGTGGAGATCGAGTTCGGTGTGATGAGCCCCGAGCAGCGCCAGGAGCTCCAGGCGAAGCTACGTGGCGGCGGTGCCTCCCAGGAGCCGGTCATCCCGTTCGCCCAGCCGGGCTCCCGCACCCGGGTGTACGCGGTCGCCAGCGGCAAGGGCGGCGTCGGCAAGTCCAGCGTGACGGTCAACCTGGCCGCGGCGCTGGCCGCCCGCGGGCTCTCCGTCGGCGTGGTCGACGCGGACATCTACGGCCACTCGGTGCCCCGGATGCTCGGCGCGGACGGCCGCCCGACCCGCGTCGAGGACATGATCATGCCGCCGCAGTCGCACGGCGTGAAGGTCATCTCGATCGGCATGTTCACCGCCGGCAACGCCGCCGTGGTGTGGCGCGGCCCGATGCTGCACCGGGCGTTGCAGCAGTTCCTCGCCGACGTCTACTGGGGCGACCTGGACGTTCTCCTGCTCGACCTGCCCCCGGGCACCGGCGACGTGGCCATCTCGCTGGCCCAGCTGCTGCCCAACTCCGAGATCCTGGTCGTCACGACGCCGCAGGCCGCCGCCGCCGAAGTGGCGGAGCGGGCCGGCGCGATCGCCCTGCAGACGCACCAGCGTGTCGTCGGCGTCATCGAGAACATGTCCTGGCTGGAGCTGCCGGACGGCTCGCGGATGGAGGTCTTCGGCGCAGGCGGCGGCCAGACGGTCGCCGAGTCGCTGACGAAGACCATCGGCGCGCAGGTGCCGCTGCTCGGGCAGGTGCCGCTCGACACCCGGGTCCGCGAGGCCGGTGACGAGGGCACGCCGATCGTGCTGGCCGAGCCGGAGTCGCCGGCCGCGAAGGCACTGGGCCAGGTCGCGGACCGGCTCGCCCTGCGGCGGGAGTCGCTGCTCGGCAAGCCGCTGGGCCTCAAGCCCGCCGGCCGCTGATTCGCCCGCCGGCCCCGCCGGCGCTGTCGCCACCCGACCGGGGCGGCGTTCCCCCGGGAGCGCCGCCCCGGTCGCCGTTCCCACGGGGCGTACGGCGCGGCACCGGCCCGGCGACCCGCGGGCGTCGGGCGGTCCGCCGGGCCCAGCGCCCCGTCACGAACGATGTCGGGCAGGCCGGGGGCGCTGGTCAGGCCGAAGCGGTCGGGCGGGGTCAGGTGGCGTCGTCGTAGCTGACGCGGGGGGCGGGGGCCGGCGCGCCGCCGGTGGCGGTGCCCGGGCGGGTGCCCTTCGACCGCACGTCCGCGGCGGAGGCGACGTCCTTCAGCTCGTTGTGCACGCCGGTGACGTCCGCGCGCAGGTTGTCGTAGACGCCCTGCAGCGGCTTCCGGATCGCCTGCTCGTCCTCCTCGCTGAGCAGGTGCTTGCGGATGAACGCCTTGGGGTGCAGATCCTCCAGCTGGATGTCGGTGCCCAGCTCCCGGCTGAGGTCGGTGGTGGCACTGCGGGCCATGTTGCGCAGGTTGCGCACCATCCGCAGGCCGTCACTGATCACGGCGGGCAGCCGGTCGCCGAAGATCAGCAGCGCCAGGAGCAGCAGCCCACCGATCTCCCACCAGTTCAGGTTGTCGAACACTGCACGGGCCTCCTCTCCGCGTCAGCAGCAAGACTACGCACGTCGGACGCCGCGCGGGGAGGGGGTGACCGGCTGCTACTTGGCGTCTGCGGCCAGCGTCACGGAGGCGTTCTGCCGGTCGGAGCCCCGGCGGTACTCCACCGTCACCACCGAACCCGGCGCGAACTTCCGCACCAGGGCGATCAGGTCGGTCGGCTCGGTCATCGGCCGCCCGGCGAGCTTGAGGATCACGTCGCCGGCCCGCAGCCCCGCGCCGGCCGCCGGGCCGGACGGCTCGACGGCCGCGAGGCGTACGCCGGCCCCGCCCGTGCCCGCGCCCTGCCCGCCCACCTGGGCGCCGATCACCGTCCGCCGGGCCTTGCCCGTGCCGATGATGTCCTGGGTGACCCGCTTGGCCTGGTTGATCGGGATGGCGAAGGCGAGGCCGATGTTGCCCGCCTCCTGCCCGTCCGAGACCAGCGACTTGATCGTCGAGTTGACGCCGATCACCCGACCGGCCCCGTCGACCAGCGGGCCGCCGGAGTTGCCGTGGTTGACCGCCGCGTCGGTCTGGATCGCCGCGTAGTAGCGCGTGGGGCCGCCCGGCTCGCCGGCCTGCATCGTCCGGTCCAGCGCGCTGACGATGCCGGCGGTGACCGTGTTGGCCAGCGAGAGCGGCGACCCGATGGCCAGCACCGGGTCGCCCACGGCCAGCGCGTCGGAGTCGCCGAACTCGACCGGGCGCAGGCCCGTCCGGGAGACCTTGATCACCGCGATGTCGGACTCCGGGTCCTGCCCGACCACGGTGGCCGGGGCCGAGCTGCCGTCGTTGAAGATCACCGACGCCTTGCCGCCGGTCGCCCCCGCCACCACGTGGTCGTTGGTGATCACGTGCCCGTCGGCGCTGGCGACGAAGCCGGAGCCCTCGCTGGTGCCGCCGAGGCTGGCCACCCGGACGGTCACCACGCTGGGCAGCACCCGCTCGGCGACCCCGGCGAGCGACTCGGGCCGGCGCTGGGCCAGGCCGGGGGCCTGGGGGTCGGCGCCGAGCACCGGCCCGCCCCCGGCGCCGCCGCGCACCGCGAAGGCGTACCCGAGGGCGCCGCCGAGGCTGCCCGCGAGCAGCGCGGTGATCAGCGGGATGAGCAGCAGTTGGCGCAGCGTCGGCCGGCCCGGTGCGTCCGGGTCGCTGACCGGCTCGGGCTCGGTGCCGGGGCTCGGGGCGGCCGGCACCACCACGGCGGCCGGCGCGGCCGGGTCGCGCCACGGGTCGGCGAGCGCGTCGGACCACCAGGGCGATGTCGTGCCGCCCACGGCGCCCTGGAGCGCCGGTGGCGACCCCGCCGGCGGGTACCCGGGCCCCGGCGGTCGCGCCGGTGCCGGAGTCCCCCCGGGCTGGCGCCAGTCCCAGCCGTCGGTCACGTCGGTGCCTCCCAGTCCTTCCCCGGATCCCGCGCGCCACGGAACCGGCGAGGGGGCCGCCCGGTCGCGATCGACGGAATACCGCTTCCAGGATTACACGGATGCCACGGACTCAGTCACCGGTTGCCGGCCGTGATCGTCGGGTGGCGGACGCGCGGCTGCGTCCGTTCGACGTCGCCTCTAGGCTCACAGTGCCCACCCGCCCCCGCACCACTCGCGCCGCCCGGAGGTGTCCCATCGCCACGGTCGCCGGTTCCGGCAGTTCGACGACCCAGGCCCTGCAGTTCGCCGAGTCCTACGTGACCGAGGACCTCGTACTGCGCACCGCCCGCAGCCTGGCCCGGGAGGTCGGCCTCGACGCGGTGACCCCCGGCGCCGGCGCGGCGCTGCGGCTGCTCGCCGCCGCCGGCAGCGCCCGCGCCGTGGTGGAGATCGGCACCGGCACCGGGGTCAGCGGGGTCTGGCTGCTGCGCGGCATGCGCGCCGACGGCGTACTCACCACCATCGACGTGGAGGTGGAGCACCAGCGCATCGCCCGCCGGATCTTCGCCGAGGCGGGCTTCGCCGCCGGCCGGACCCGGATCATCACCGGCCGGGCGCTGGACGTGCTCCCCCGCCTCGCCGACGGCGCGTACGACCTGGTCTTCGTGGACGCCGAGTCGACCGGGTTCGCCGCCTGCGTGGACGCGGCGCTGCGGCTGCTGCGGCCCGGCGGCGTGCTGGCGCTCAACGGCATGCTGGCCGACGGCCGGATCGCCGACCCCGCCGCCCGGGACGTCGAGACGGTCACCATCCGCGAGACGATCAAGGCGGTCCGGGAGTCGGAACACTGGACCCCGGCGCTGCTGCCGGTCGGCCACGGGCTGCTCGCCGCCGTCAAGTGCTGACCGGGCGCCGGCCCGTCGGGGCCGGCGCCACCCGGCGGTCAGCCGAGCGTCCCCAGCCAGCGCAGCAGCGAGCGTACGCCCCAGCCGGTCGCACCCTTGGTCAGCTCGGCGTCGTCGCCCTCGGCCCACGACGGCGCGGACATGTCCACGTGCAGCCACCGGTCGTGCAGCTCGCCGGTGAACTCCCGCAGGTAGAGGGCGGCCATCACCGAGCCCGCGCCCCGGTCCGGCGAACTGTGCAGGTCGGCCAGCTCGCTGCCGAGGTGCTCGGTGTAGTCGGCGGGCAGCGGCATCCGCCAGGCCGCCTCGCCGGCGGCCCCGATCGCGGCCAGCACGTCGGCGGCGAGCGCGTCGTTCTCGCTGTAGAGCGCGCCCATCCGCTTGCCCAGCGCGACCGCGTTCGCCCCGGTCAGCGTGGCGAGGTCCACCAGCAGGTCGGGCTTGAGCTCGGCGACGGCGTAGGCGAGCGCGTCGGCGAGGACCAGCCGCCCCTCGGCGTCGGAGTTGGTGGTCTCGCTGGTCGTGCCGCCGTAGTGGCGGACGATGTCGCCGGGGCGGAACGCCGAGCCGCTGAGCATGTTCTCCGCCAGCGGCGCGAGCGTGGTGACCCGGACGGGCAGGCGCAACGCCGCCGCGCCGAGGGTGGCCGCGACCACCGCCGCCGCGCCGGCCATGTCCTTGCGCATCAGCTTCATCGCCGGCACCGGCTTGATCGAGATGCCGCCGGTGTCGAAGGTGATCCCCTTGCCCACCAGCACCACGTGCGTACGCGCGCCGGCCGGTCGCCAGTCCAGCTCGACCAGTCGCGGGGCGCTGGCCGAGCCGCCGCCGACCGCGAGGATCCCGCCGAAGCCCTCCGCCGCCAGCTCCTCCGGGCCGCGTACCCGCAGGTGCAGGTCCGGCACGTCGACCTCGGCCGCGGCGAGCGCGACCTGGCCGGCGAACCACTCCGGGTTCTTGACCGACGACGGGGTGTTGGTGAGGTCGCGGGCGAACCTGGTCATCCGGGCGGTCGTGCCGGCAGCCTCCACGGCCGGCGCGTACGCCTCCGGGTCGGCCACCACGACGTCGACCCCGGCCAGCGCCGCGGCGGCGCCTGCCTCGGTCAGCCGGAACCGGTACGACGCCAGCAGCAGCCCCTCGACCAGCCCGCGTACGGCCGCCGGGGTGACCCCGGCCGGCATGGCCAGAGTGACGCGCGTCTCATCCCTGGCGGCCCGGGCGAGCGCCGCGCCGGCCGTCCGCCATTCCGCCTCGTCGCCCTCGCCGATCCCGAGCAGCAGCAGGCGGCCGGGGTCGCGCCCGGGCCGGAGGTGCGCCTGGACCTCGCCGGGCCGCCCGGTCGCGCGCGCGGCCGGGACCAGGGCGGCGGTCTCCTCGGCCACGCCGTCGGGCAGCGCCACGTCGGTCGGGACCGGCCGGGCCGGGGCGTCGTCGGCCGCGGCGGGCCGCACGGGCAGCACGAGGACGTCGGGCCGTTGCGGCTCGACGAGCAGACGAATGGCGAGCACGCGGAGCCGTACCTCCAGGAAAGCTCGCGGAGCCGGGCTCCGCGGGGAATGAAGACCCTGAGCCACCGGCCGGGCCGGTGGCTCAGGGGTTGACGAAACGCCCGCGCGGGCGCGCGGACCGCTCCTCGGTCAGCCGGCAGCCGCCTTGAGCGCGTCACCGAGCGCGTTGGCCTCGTCGGGAGTCATCTCGACGACGAGCCGGCCACCGCCCTCCAGCGGGACCCGCATGACGATGCCCCGGCCCTCCTTGGTGACTTCCAGCGGACCGTCGCCCGTCCGCGGCTTCATCGCCGCCATGTTGTCTCCCCTCAGACCTACACCAGGGTCGGTGGGTTGCCCCACAGCCACTTCGTCTTGACCACCCGCAACGTACGCGGGGGTGTCGACCAACGATTTTCCCTGATGAACACCGCCGGACCCAAACCGAAGCAGCATTGATGTAACAGCATCTAGCTTATCCTGAGAAGGCCTGTCACAATGTGCGGTCATGCAGGCACGGTCGGCACTCTTCGACCTGTACGGCGACCACCTCCGGGCGAGGGGCGGCCGGGCACCCGTCGCCGCCCTGGTCAAGCTGCTGGCGCCGCTCGGGATCGCCCCGCCCGCCGTGCGTACGGCGGTCTCCCGGATGGTCCGCCAGGGGTGGCTGGACCCGTGCCGGCTCACCTCCGGACCGGGATATTCGATCACACCGAAAGCCGCCCGCCGACTGGACGAGGCAGCCGCCCGGATCTACCGGACCGGCCGGATCACCTGGGACGGCCGGTTCGACCTGCTGGTGCTGGAGGCGCCCACCGCGCGGCGGGAACGGCAACGCCTCGCCGCCAACCTGACCTTCCTCGGCTACGGGGCCCTGGACGACTGCACCTGGGTGGCCACCCGCCCCGGCGAGGACGTGGACGTGCTGCTCGACGAGGCGGGCGTGCGCTACGAACGGTTCACCGCCGCGCACACCTCCGGCACCCCCGGCGCGATGGGCGTCGTGCGCCGCGCCTGGAACCTGACCGAGATCGGCCAGGCGTACGAGCAGTTCGTCGCCGAGCAGCGGCCGCTGCTGGCCGGCGTCACCGTACGCAGCCAGGACGAGGAGGCGTACGCCGCCCGGTTCCGGCTCGTGCACGCGTGGCGTACCTTCCTCTTCCGGGACCCGCAGCTGCCGCCGGCGCTGCTCCCCGAACGCTGGCCCGGCACCGCCGCGGCCAGTTTCTTCGACCGGCACGCGGCCCGGCTGCGGCCGGCCGCCGACCGGTACGTCGAGCAGTGCCTCGACGCCGGCAACCGCCTCGCCCGACAGAAGGGTCGTGAGACGTGACCGAGCCCCTGCTCGTCGACCGCACCGACGCCGTCGTCACCCTGACGCTGAACCGCCCGACGGCAATGAACGCGCTCGACGTGGCGCTCAAGGAGGCGCTGCGGGACACCCTGGCGGAGCTGGAGACCGACCGCTCCTGCCGGGCCGTGGTGCTCGCCGGCGCGGGCCAGTCGTTCAGCGCCGGCCAGGACCTGCGCGAGCACGTGCAGACGCTGGAGTCCAACGACGGCGACCCGCTGCACACCGTCCGGGCGCACTACAACCCGATCGCCGCCCGGCTGGCCAACCTGCCGAAGCCGGTGGTCGCGGCGGTGCGGGGGATGGCCGCCGGGGCGGGCGCCTCGCTCGCCTTCCTGGCCGACATCCGCATCGGCGGGCCGTCGACCAGCTTCCTGATGGCCTTCGCCAGGGTCGGGCTCGCCGCCGACACCGGCGCCTCCTGGACGCTGCCCCGGCTGGTCGGCCACGCCAAGGCGGTCGAGCTGCTGATGCTGGCCGAGCCGGTGCACGCGGCGGAGGCCTGTCAGCTCGGGCTGCTCAACCGCCTGGTGGTGGACGACGAGCAGGTGCTGCCGACCGCACAGGAGCTGGCCGCCCGGCTGGCCGCCGGTCCGACCGTCGCGTACGGGGCGATCAAGCGGCAGCTCTCCATCGCCGACGCGGGCACCCTCGCCGACGCCCTCGCCGCCGAGGCGCAGGCGCAGGCGATCTGCGGGGGCACCGTCGACCACCAGGCCGCCACCGTCGCCTTCGTCAACAAGCAGAAGCCGGTCTTCGAGGGCCGCTGACGCCTCCGGCTCCGCCCGGGCGTCGCGTCGCGACCGCCCGGGTGGCCCGGCATCGGCGCAACCGCCCCGGCCCGGCGCCGCCGCGGTGACGTCGCCCGGTCAGGTCAGTCGTCCTCCTCCGGATCCTGGTTGGCCTCCGCGCCGAGCACGAACGCCTGCATGGCCAGCTCGTCGCCGGAGGGCGAGACGAAGGCGGGCAGCTCACGCGGCCCCAGCTCCTGCACGTACGCCCAGAACAGCCGGACCGCCTCGGCGGGCGAGGCGGCCTCGATCGGCAGGTCGAGGCTGACCAGCCAGGAACGCCGCTGCGGCGGCGGGCCGAGCTTGTCGGCCAACTCCCGGAACACCGTCGGGTCGAGCGCGGTCACCGGCCCGTCGAGCGCCACCGCCTCGGCCGGCACCGGCTCGTCGAAGGCACGCCGGGTGTACGCCACCACCAGCGGCGCCTCGCTCCGGTCGGAGAGCGGATCCTCCGGGTCCTCCCGCTCCTGGCCGCTGGCCGCGGCGACCCGACCCAGCGCCACCAGCCGGGGCGGCTCGTCGGCCAGCACCGCCACCCGGTCGCCGGGGCGGGGCCGGTCGGCGTCGGCCAGGCCGGTCAGTTCGAGCGTGTCGTGGTGGACGAGCCGCTCGGCCTCGTAGCGCCCGCCGGGCAGCAGCACGGCCCAGGCTCCCGTGCCGTCGGCGTGGGTCGCCCCGTCCACCCGGTGCGCGGTGTCGGTCGTCATGGCCTCCATCCCATCACGCCGCCCGCGCCGCCACGACGTGGCAGCCCGCAAGGTGGTCGTCGACCATCCCGGTGGCCTGCATCAGCGCGTAGGCCGTGGTGGGGCCGACGAACCGGAAGCCGCGCTTCTTGAGCGCCTTGGCCATCGCGGTGGACTCGGCGGTCAGCGCGGGCACCTGCGCGAAGGACGTGGGCCGGGCCGATCGGGGCGGTGGGGCGAAGGACCAGAGCAGCGCGGAGAGCCCCTCGGGCAGCTCCAGCGCCGCCCGGGCGTTGGCGATCGCCGCCTCGATCTTGGCCCGGTTGCGGACGATGCCGGCGTCGGCGAGCAACCGGGCCACGTCGGCCTCGCCGTAGCCGGCCACCGTCTCGATCCGGAACTCGTCGAAGGCCAGCCGGAACGCCGGGCGCTTGCGGAGGATGGTCAGCCAGGACAGCCCCGACTGGAACGCCTCCAGCGTGATCCGTTCGTAGAGCTCGTCGTCGCCGTGCAGGGGACGGCCCCACTCGGTGTCGTGGTAGGCGGCGTAGTCCGGGGTGCTGGTCCCCCAGCCGCAGCGCGGCAGCCCGTCGGCGCCGATCACCAGGTCAGTCACGCGTCCACGCTAGGGCACGGGCCCGACGGCCCCGTCGCCTGCGGCCGCCTTCCGGCGTCCGTCGCGCACCGCGGGCACGGCTCGGTCAGGCCGAGGTCAATGAGATCGGGGCGTCCCGGCCGGGTCGACGCCCCGACTGTCAGGGACGTCGAGTCGATCACGCAATCGCCGACGGTCAGGGCAGCCGGCCCTGCTCGACCAGCCGGCCGAACTTCTTCAGCGCCTGGGTCAGGCCGAACTTCGAGCCGGGCCACAGCACCGGCCAGGTCACCCGGCCGGCCGGGCCGCCGGGCAGGTGGAACCACTCGTGCCAGACCACCTGGGTGCGGTCCCGCGCCAGCGGTGTGCAGCGCAGCACGCCGGGGCCGCGCAGCAGCTTTCCGCAGTGCACCACGCGGACCTCGTAGGGCGCGTCCACCTGGACCACCCGCATCTCGTCGCGCAGCACGGCCGGGCCGAGCGCGGTGACCGCCTCGACGAGGCTGCCCTCGCCGCCGTCCCCCTCGACCACGCGGACGGTGGTGAACGGGATCCAGTCCGATTGCCGCTCCCAGGCCGTCAGCGCCGCGAAGACCCGCTCCGCCGGCGCGTCGACGATCACCGTGGCGGTGACCTCGCCCGCGCCGGGCTGTGCCGCCTCGCGCAGGTTGTCGCCGCCCACGGGCCCGGTCACGCCGACTCCGACCGGACCACCGACCCCTGCCGCCCGGCGTCGCCCGCCGGCGCCGTCGATTCGTCGTCGCCCGAAGGTGCCGTCACCCGGTCGTCGCCCGACGGTGACACGGCCTGGTCGTCGTCGCCGGTCAGGTCCTCGCGCCCGGGCTCACGTGGTTCTCCCCCGGCGGGGTGTCCGGCGGCGACGCGGCCGGTCCGGTCCCCGGTGCCGTCGCCGCCCGCCGGGGCGGCGGGCGCGTCGTCGGAGCGCCCGGCGGAGTCGGCGCCCGGAGCCGGCGCCGCCCACCCGGTCGACCCGGCCGGCGCCGCGTCACCCGTCGCCGGTCCGGTGCCCGGGCCCACGAACGCGGGGATCGGCTCGACGACCAGGTCCCGCTCCCCGGCGGCGTCGGGCCGGTCGGCCCCGACCGGCACCGTCCCCCGGGCCTGCGGCGAAGCCTCGGCGGCGGTCGTCCCGGCCGCCTGCTCCCGGGCGCGGCGCAGGGCGTCGGCGTCCGCGGTCCGCCCCTCGCGCAGCGCGGCGACCTCCGCCTCCAGCACGCCGACGAGCTCGGACTTGTAGCCGATGTCGTAGGCCGCCCGGCGCATCGCCTGGTCGACCTGGTCCATCCGGTAGCCGCGCAGCGCCGTGTCGAACCGGACCTCACCCACGTCGGCCTCGCGAAGCGGGCGGGTGGCCGGCAGCGGCACGGCGCGCCCGTCCGGCTCGGCCGGCGTCAGGCCGGGATCCCGGCCGGTGACCAGCACGGTCACACCGAACACCACGGCCGCGACGGTCAGCGCGACGACAAGCAGGAGCAGAACCTGATCCATACACAGATCGTGGCATGTCGAAGGGGCCGGAGCGACCCCACCACCCCACCGGCGCACCGGAACCGGGGCGCCGGCCCGCCGCCCGGCGGGGCGGCGGCGACGGGCGGAGCGCGACGACGCGGCGACGACCGACCGGCCGGGCCCGGCGGCGGCGGACCGGATAGCGTCGTGATCGGCCGGCGACGGGGACGGGACGACGGCGCGGACCTTCAGGAGGCGGTATGGCCGGGGCGCTTCGGCTCGGTGGGCGGACGTTCGGCCCGGGCGAGCTGGTGGTGATGGCGATCGTCAACCGGACGCCGGACTCGTTCTTCGA
The DNA here is from genome assembly GCF_040639595.1 of Micromonospora sp. NPDC023814. Taxonomy (NCBI): domain Bacteria; kingdom Bacillati; phylum Actinomycetota; class Actinomycetes; order Micromonosporales; family Micromonosporaceae; genus Micromonospora; species Micromonospora sp. NPDC023814. The sequence goes on along the minus strand of NZ_JBFAAF010000007.1, from coordinate 12,297 downwards.
CCGGGGCGCGACCTTCGCCCAGGACAGCGCGCTGCGCGCCGTGGAGCGAGCGGTCGAGGAGGGCGCCGAGATCATCGACATCGGCGGGGTCAAGGCCGGCCCGGGCGCCGAGGTCGACGTCGCCGAGGAGATCCGACGCACGGTGGCGACCATCGCCGCCGTCCGGGCCGCCTTCCCCGACGTGGTGATCTCGATCGACACCTGGCGGGCCGAGGTCGCGGTGGAGGCGGTGGCCGCGGGCACCGACCTGCTCAACGACACCTGGTCCGGCGCCGATCCGGCCCTGGCCCGGGTGGCGGCGGAGACCGGCGCCGGGCTGGTCTGCTCGCACGCCGGTGGTCTGGCGCCCCGGACCCGGCCGCACCGGGCGGCCTTCCCCGACGTGGTCGCCGACGTGGTCGCGACGGTGACCGGGCTCGCCGAGCGCGCGGTCGGGCTGGGCGTACGGGCCGACGGGATCCTGATCGACCCGGCGCACGACTTCGGCAAGAACACCCGTCACTCCTTGGAGATCACCCGCCGGCTCGACGAGCTCACCGACACCGGCTGGCCGCTGCTGGTCGCCCTGTCGAACAAGGACTTCGTCGGCGAGACGCTGGACCTCCCGGTGGCCGAGCGGCTGGAGGGGACACTGGCGGCCACCGCCGTCTCCGCCTGGCTGGGTGCCCGGGTGTTCCGGGCGCACCAGGTCCGCCCCACCCGCCGGGTGCTCGACATGGTCGCGTCGATCCGCGGTGACCGCCCGCCCGCGGCGACCCGGCGCGGCCTGGCCTGACCACGACGACCTCGCGCGGCCCGACCTGACCACGGCGGCCGGCGCGGGCGGTGGGAGCCGGACGATCGCCGGCGCCGGGCGGGTTCGGGTCAGGTCCAGCGCAGGATGTTCTTCCGCCAGGCGTAGAGGATGCCCAGCGCCAGCACCGCGACGAAGACCGCCATCTCCACGACCGTCACCATCCCGAACCCCGGCCGGTCGAAGACCACCGCCCAGGGGAAGAGGAACACGGACTCCACGGCGAACAACACGTAGAGATACGCGTACACGTAGTAACGGATCTGCATCTGCGCCCAGTCGGCACCGACCGGGTCGAGGCCGCACTCGTAGCTGGCCCGCTTGCCGTAGGGATCGGCCGGACGGGCAGGACGTAACACCCGATTGGCCGAGAACGCCGTAACGAAGAAGAGGACGCTGGCGAGCAGCAGGAGCCCGAGCGTCGCGTACGAGCCCAGGTAACCGGTCACGGTCGATCAGCCTACCGCCCCGCGCGGCCGGCCGAGCGTTACGGACTTGTTTCCGGGCGGGACTAGTGCCAGTGGACAAGAGTTGCCGAACATTGGAACCCTCACTCATCGTCACGGAGGACAGATGGCCCGCGTGGACGTACGGCCCGGCCGACGGGCGTGTGACCGGCGTACGGCTCCCCTGCTGGCGATCTCCCTCGCGGTCGGGCTCACGGTCGCCGCGGTGCCGGGCTGGGCGGCTGCGGCCCCCACCGCCGCCCGGGTCGCCGCCGCCACGGACCCGGTCGGCGAGCCCGGCGCGGAGCCGTCGACGGCGGACCCGACGGACACCGGACCGGTGCCCAGCGAGGCGCCGTCGACCACCTCTCCGCCGCCGGCGTCCACGCCGCCGGCCGGGACGACCGAGCCGACCCCGACGACCACGGCCCCGGAGGGACCGGCGCCGACCACCGCCGCACCGACCGTCAGCGCGCCGCCGACGGCGCCGTCGGTGCCACCGGTGCGCCCGAGCGCGCCCGCCCCGGGCAGCCCGGCGGCTCCCTCGGCCGGGGTCCGCGTCACCACCGACGACATCACCCTGACCGCCGCCTACTGGAACGCGCCGAGCACCGTGACCACGCTGCGGGTGACCGTCACCAACACCGGGGCGGCGCCCGCCCGGATCCGGCTCGCCTACACGCTCCCGGCCGGGCTGACCGACGCCGGCACCCGGGGCTGCGCCCACGTCGGCGGCGGGGCACACCGCTGCGGCGAGTGGACGAGCGCGCCGGGCGCCCGGTTCAGCACCCTGATCCGCGTACGCGTCGGCGGCGACGCCTGGCGGCAGATGCCCCTCAGCGGCTCCGTCCAGGTCACCGCGACCGCCCCCGGCGCGGAGCCGGGGCGCGACGACGAGGGCTTCGCCGTGCTCTTCCCGCCCGGCCCTCCGGCGCCCGGGATCAGGCTGGAGGCCGGCGAGGTCGCCTTCGACATCAGCGGCGGGGCGAGCGGGCTCGACGTACGCCTGGGCAACACCGGCCGGGTGGACGCCGACGGCCGGATCGAGGTGGTCCTGCCGGCCGGGGTGACCGTGCCGACGCCCCCGGCGGCCTGCACCGCCGCCGGCCCGACGCGGACCCGCTGCGACCTGGGCACGGTCCCCGCGGGCCGCGCCGCCCACCTGCGGCTGCCGGTGTCCGCGACGCCCGAGGCCCAGCGGATCGCCCCACTGGCCGGCGCGGTGCTCGGCAAGCTCGACCCGCGCAGCGGCCGGGCCCGGCAGGTGCAGATGAGCTTCCGGATCACCGCGGCCGCCGCCCTGGCCACCCCGGTGGTCTCGCCGCCCGCGCCGACCGGTTCGCAGGGCGTGCTGGCCGCCGACGCCCCCGCCCTGCGCGCCGGCGGGAGCGGGTCGGTGCGGCAGACCGCGATCATCCTGATCGCGGTCTCCACGCTGCTGGTGGTGCTGGCCCTCACACTGGCCACCACCTCCCTGCGGCGGCGGCTGGGCGCCCCGGTGCCGGAGCCGACGACGGCGCCCGCGCCGACGGACTGACCCGGGGAAGCCGGTCGCCCGGCCCGGATCGACGGGCGCCCCGGTGATCTGGATTACGGCGGGCGGGCGGAAACACCGCAAACCGGTGTGGAACCCCGCCCGATCGCATCCCACAGGGCGGCCTACGAGAAAGTTGGAAGGGCCATCCGACGTAGGCTCTCAGGTGAGGAACTACGGCGGACCGGGCCTGCCCCGCGCGGGTCCGGTGCAGCGGTGCGTCAAGGAGGTCACGTGGCCGGGCTAGGCGAGGTCACCATCATGTTCAGCCGCCCACGCGACCGCGCACAGCGAAGCGAGGTGCAGGCGTGACCAAGCAGATCCGTCAACTGGACCGGGTGGTGATCCGGTTCGCCGGCGACTCCGGCGACGGCATGCAGCTCACCGGCGACCGGTTCACCTCGGAGACCGCGCAGCTGGGCAACGACATCTCCACGTTGCCGAACTTCCCGGCGGAGATCCGGGCCCCCGCCGGCACCCTGCCGGGCGTGTCGAGCTTCCAGGTGCACTTCGCCGACTACGACATCCTGACCCCCGGCGACGCGCCGAACGTGCTGGTGGCGATGAACCCGGCGGCGCTCAAGGCCAACCTCGTCGACCTGCCGCGCGGGGCGGACATCATCGTCAACACCGACGAGTTCACCAAGCGCAACCTGGCCAAGGTCGGTTACCAGGCGAACCCGCTCGAGGACGACACGCTCGCCGGCTACGTGGTGCACCCGGTGGCGCTGACGTCGATGACGGTCGGCGCGCTCGCCGAGCACGACGTGTCCAAGAAGGACGCCGAGCGGGCGAAGAACATGTTCGCCCTCGGTCTGCTCTCCTGGATGTACAACCGGCCCTACGAGTCGACGCTGCGCTTCCTGGAGCGCAAGTTCGCCGCCCGCCCGGAGCTGGTCGCGGCGAACGTCGCGGCGTTCCGCGCCGGCTGGAACTTCGGCGAGACGACCGAGGACTTCGCGGTCCGCTACGAGGTCAAGCCGGCGAAGATGCAGCCGGGCACCTACCGCAACATCACCGGCAACGCGGCCCTGTCGCTCGGGTTGGTGGCCGCCGGCGTGCGCTCCGGGCTGCCGGTCTTCCTGGGCGCCTACCCGATCACCCCGGCCTCGGACATCCTGCACGAGCTGAGCAAGCACAAGCGCTTCGGCGTGCTCACCATGCAGGCCGAGGACGAGATCGCGGCGGTCGGCGCGGCGCTGGGCGCGTCCTACGGCGGCTCGCTCGGCGTCACCACGACCAGCGGCCCGGGCGTGGCGCTCAAGAGCGAGACGATCTCCCTCGCCGTGGCGCTGGAGCTGCCGCTGGTCATCGTCGACGTGCAGCGGGCCGGCCCCTCCACGGGCATGCCCACGAAGACCGAGCAGGCCGACCTCAACATGGCGCTCTACGGCCGCCACGGCGAGGCCCCGGTGGCGGTCGTCGCGCCGCGGTCGCCGGCGGACTGCTTCCACGCGGCCATCGAGGCGGCCCGGATCGCGCTGACCTACCGCACCCCGGTCATCCTGCTGTCCGACAACTACGTCGCCAACGGGTCCGAGCCGTGGCTGCTGCCCGACGTCGAGTCGCTGCCCGACCTGCGGGTCGAGTTCGCCACGAAGCCCAACGGCGAGGACGGCACCACCTTCCTGCCGTACCTGCGCGACCCGGAGACCCTGGCCCGGCCGTGGGCCGTCCCGGGCACCGCCGGGCTCGAGCACCGCATCGGCGGCCTGGAGAAGGCCGACAAGACCGGCGACATCTCGTACGACCCGGCGAACCACGACTTCATGGTGCGCACCCGGGCGGCCCGGATCGAGACGATCCCGGTGCCGGACGTCGAGGTCGAGGACCCGAACGGTGACGCCCGGGTGCTGGTGCTCGGCTGGGGCTCGACGTACGGGCCGATCGGCGCGGCCTGCCGGGGCCTGCGCCAGCGCGGCCACTCCATCGCCCAGGCGCACCTGCGGCACCTCGCCCCGATGCCGGCCAACCTCGGCACGGTGCTGAGCTCCTACGACCGCGTGGTCATCCCCGAGATGAACCTCGGCCAGCTCGCCCACGTGATCCGGGCCAAGTACCTGGTCGACGCGATCGGCTACAACCAGGTCCGCGGCCTGCCGTTCACGGCCAACGAGCTGGAGACGATGCTGGAAGAGGTCCTGAAGAATGTCTGAGCCCGTCGCCCTCAAGCTCACCGCCAAGGACTTCAAGTCCGACCAGGAGGTGCGCTGGTGCCCCGGCTGCGGCGACTACGCGATCCTCGCCGCGATCCAGCAGTTCATGCCGGAGCTGAACATCCCGCGCGAGCGGATCGTCTTCGTCTCCGGCATCGGCTGCTCGTCCCGCTTCCCGTACTACATGAACACCTACGGGATGCACTCGATCCACGGCCGCGCCCCGGCGATCGCCACCGGCCTGTCGGCCAGCCGCCCCGACCTGTCGGTCTGGGTGGTCACCGGCGACGGTGACGCCCTCTCCATCGGCGGCAACCACCTGATCCACGCGCTGCGCCGCAACGTCAACCTGAAGATCCTGCTGTTCAACAACCGGATCTACGGCCTGACCAAGGGGCAGTACTCGCCGACCTCCGAGGTCGGCAAGGTCACGAAGTCGACGCCGGCCGGCTCCGCCGACGCCCCGTTCAACCCGCTCTCGCTCGCCCTCGGCGCCGAGGCCACCTTCGTGGGCCGCACCATCGACTCCGACCGCAAGCACCTCCAGTCGGTGCTGCGGGCCGCGGCGGAGCACCAGGGCTCGGCGTTCGTGGAGATCTACCAGAACTGCAACATCTTCAACGACGGGGCGTTCGACCAGCTCAAGGAGCCGGCCACCCGGGACGACTACCTGATCCGGCTGGAGCACGGGCAGCCCATCACGTTCGGCAAGGACGGGCAGTTCTGCGTCGTGCACCCGCCCGGCGGGTTCGGCCTGGAGGTCCGGGAGACCGCCTCGGTCAGCCCCGGGGAGATCGTCGTGCACGACGCGACGGTCACCGACCCGGCGTACGCCTTCGCGCTGTCCCGGCTGCCCGGCCTCGACCTGCGGAACACCCCGATCGGGGTGTTCCGCTCGGTCGACCGCCCGTCCTACGACAGCGTGGTGCAGGGGCAGCTCGCCGCGGCGAGGGCGACGGTGACCGAGACCCCGGAGCAGCAGCTCGCCGGTCTCCTCGCCAGCGGGGACACCTGGACCATCCTCTGACCGGCGCGGCCGGTCGCCGCCCCGCGAGGGGGAGCGACCGGCCGCCGCAACGCCAAGGACGAAAAGGGGCCCGCAACCGGTCGGTTGCGGGCCCCTTTCGTTACTGCGCGGGAGTGGCTCCCCTGATCAGAAGATCAGGTTGTAGCTGCCCCAACCGCTGGAGATCACCTTGCCGCTCGCGTCGATCCACTGGCCCTTGCCGTTGGTCGTGTAGAGCCGCATCTGGTTGCTGCTGTTGACGCCCAGCATGTCCATCATGTTGTCGCCGTTCCAGTCGCCCAGCGTCATGATGCTCTTGAAGCCACCCCAGCCGCTGCCGATCTGGGTGCCGGCCGGGTTGGTCCAGCCGCCCTTGCCGTCGGACTGGTACATCTTGAGGTAACCGGTCGAGGTGCGACCGATGATCACCTCAAGCCCGTCGCCCTTCCAGGCGCCCGGCGTGAGGAACAGGTTGAACCCGTTCCAGCCGGTGCCGATCCGGGTGCCCGACGGGTTCTCCCAGCCGCCCGCACCGTTGCTGGTGTAGCGGATGAGGTCACCGTTGGACTTGCGGACCAGCAGGCTCGGGCGGTTGTTGCCCATCCAGTTGTTCGTCACCATGAGCGCGGTGAAGTTCGCCCAGCCGGTGCCGATCAGCTTGCCGCCGCCGACGAAGTTGCCGGCCCCGTCGGTGTTGTAGATGTACAGCTCACCGGTGGTCTTCATCGCCATGATGGACGGCCGCTTGTCGCCGTTCCAGTTGTAGACGCGGAAGACCCGCTTGAAGCTGCCCCAGCCCGAGTTGAGCTGCTTCGGCGCGTAGTAGAAGCCGCCGTACCCGTTGTTGGCGAACCCGGCGCCCTCGAAGAGCTTCAGGTTGCCGGCGGTGTCCCGGGCGATGAGGTCGGTGTGACCGTCACCGGCCCAGTCGGCGTTGATCAGCGGCGGACGGGTCAGGTCCTCCTTGACCGTGTTCACGTAGTTGTTCAGCCGGACGTAGTAGCCCGGGCTCGTGCCGCACGGCTCGAAGCCCCAGCTGGTGATGCCGACCTGCTTGCCGCCGACCATCAGCGGACCGCCGGAGTCACCGCCGCACGTGTCGGTGCTCGGCACGCTGGGCGTGCCCGCCCCGGCGCAGGTCATCGCGTTCGGGTCGTACCCGTAGGTGCTGCAGACCGAGTCGGACCGCATGGGAGCGGTCCCCTTGCGCAGGCGGCTGTCCGGGTTCTCCTCGTCCGAGTCGGTCACGCCGTAGCCGGCGATGACCGCGCTCGTGCCCTCCTGGTACGGCGTCGAGTCGCCCTGCGTGCTCAGCGTCACCGGCGTGTACTCGGCGGGCAGGTTCTGCTTGAGCGTCAGCACCGAGACGTCGTGCTTGATCGGAATCGTCGGGTCGTTGTAGACCGCGCTGATGTTCCAGCTCTGGTGGGTCCAGGTGGAACCGACGTCGGCGACGAACCCGCTGCCGCCGACGATGTTGCCGTTGCTGTCTACCAGCTGGTCGTTACCGGCGATGACACGGGTGGTGCCCGGGCCGTCGGCGGTGCAGTGCGCGGCCGTCAGCACCTTGTTGGGGGCGATGATCGTGCCGGTGCACCAGTACCAGTAGAAATCTCCGGCGTACTCGAAGCTGGTCACGACGCCGACGATGTAGGGGAACTCCGACGCGCTGGCGAACTCCCCCTTCACGATGCGCGGCGACGGACCCGTGCCGGTCTGGAACCGAGGTCCCTTGGCGCCCGGCGAGGGCAGCTCCAGCTTGCCCTTGTGCAGGTTCGGCAGCCTGTCCAGGTTCCTGGTCCCGGACTCGCTGGCCGCGTCGTACACGCCGTCCCCGGCGGGGGCGGCCTGAGCGACGGTAGCGGGTGCGACGAACGCCGCACCGGCGAGGGCGAGGCCGACGACGCCGGCCGACCAACGCCGCCTGGCTCCTGCGGATGTTGCCACTTCAGCCACTGATTGATTTCCCGTCGTTCGATTAACGAGGTGCTCGGAACGGCTCGGCGGAGATGCGCCCGACCGGACGGGAAGACGACGATCGACGCGCGGGGCGTCGGCCCACGTGCGAAAGATGAAGCCCCCGTCGTGCCTGTGCCATTGACGGCGCGTCGACTGCGGTCGATAACGCTCACCGGCGATTCCAAGCCGCCAAACCGTAGCAAACGAGTCGGCGCGGAAAAAGATCCGCGAAGACGATTCTTGGTCAGCCCAAAGGCTCGGACCGGGGCGGCCGTCCAGCGACGACCGCCGGCGATGCCGGCACACCCAGCCAGCCCGGCGTCGGCCGGCGCGGGGCCGGTCAGGGCGCGGGGCCGGTCAGGGCGCGGGGCCGGTCAGGGCGTGGGGCCGGTCAGGGCGTGGGGCCGGTCAGGGCGCGGGGCCGGTCAGGGCGCGGTGGTCGCCTGAGGGCGGTCGTCGCGGACGTGGACGAGCATGTCGCCGGTCTCGATGACCGCGCCGGCCTTGTCGGCCAGCGTCACCACCTTGCCGCGCCGGACCAGGGCGATGACCAGCGAGTCCAGCTCCCGGGGGGAGCGGCCCACCTCGGCCCGCTCGGCGGAGCGCATCGCCAGCGCCATGCCCTGGCCGGGAGTGAGCAGGTCCTCCACCACGTCGATCAGCGGCGGGGCCGAGGTGGACAGGCCCAGCAGCCGGCCGGCGGTGGCCGAGGAGACGATCACGTGGTGCGCGCCGCTCTGCTTGAGCAGCGGGGCGTTCTCCGCCTCGCGGGCGGCGGCGATGATCCGCACCTGGCCGGCGGTGAGCTGCCGTACGGTCAGCGCCACCAGGACCGAGGCGTCGTCGCTGTCGGTCGCGATGATCACCGCCTTGGCGTTGCGGACGTGCGCCTCGTTCAGCACGGACGAGCGGGTCGCCGATCCCTCGATCGCCACCAGGCCGGCCGAGGTGGCCTGCCGCAGGGCCGGGCCACTGCGTTCCACCACCACGATCCGGGACTTGTCCAGCCCGTTCTCCAGCAGGGCGGAGACCGCGCTGCGGCCCTTCGTGCCGTAGCCGCAGATGATGACGTGGTCCTTCACGGCTCTCCTCCACCGCGACAGGCGGCGCCCGGTGCGGTACTGCTCGGTCAGCACTTCCAGGGTGGTGCCGACCAGGATGATCAGGAAGATCACCCGGGCCGGCGTGATGTAGACGACGTTGACCAGCCGGGCCGTCTGGCTGACCGGGGTGACGTCGCCGTAGCCGGTGGTCGAGAGGGTGACCACCGTGTAGTAGAAGCAGTCGAGGAGGGTCATGCCGTCCTCGTTGACGTCGCGGTAGCCGTCCCGGTCGAGGTAGACCACGGCGACGGTGGCGAAGACCAGGCCGATGGCGGCGGCAAGGCGGAGGCTCAGCGCGCTCAGTGGGCCCCGTCGCTGCGCGGGAAAGTGGATCACTTGTTGACCTGCCCCGACTCCGTCGTCGCCTGCACGCCCACAACATAGCGGCCCGACGGGAATCCGCACGGCGGGGTCGCCGACGGGGCAACCGGTCGGGCGCCCGGATGCGGCGGTGGCGGCGGGCGGGCAACCTGGACGCGCTGGTCCGCCGCGGTGGCTCCCGTACGGCGGCGCGCCGACCGGGCCGGTTCTCGGGGCCGGGACAGGGCATGATGGGGGTGGTGTCCCCGACGGCGACCACGAGAGTGAGGCCCGCATGTCGTTGCTGCGACGAGTGATCGGCGGGGTGCTGCGCCGGCTCCGCCTGCGGCAGGGCCGCACGCTGCGCGAGGTGGCCGAGGCCGCCGGGGTGTCGGTGCCCTACCTGTCCGAGGTCGAACGCGGTCGGAAGGAAGCTTCCTCGGAGGTGCTCGCGGCGATCTGCCGGGCGCTCGGCATCCACCTGTCGGACCTGCTCGAAGAGGCGCGCGACGACCTGCGCCGCGTCGAGCCGCGCATCCCGGCGGCGCCCCGGGCGGAACTGGCCTCCGCCGCAGCCGCGCCGGCCGGCCCCGAATCGGTCGGGCCGGAGCGGGCGGACGCCCCCGACGCCAGGCCGGTCGCCCGAGTCGGTCTCCGGACCGGCAGGCCGCTGCTCCACCTGGCTCCCCGGGCCGGCGGGCCGACCGTCCGGGTCGGACGCTCCGCCTCCGCGCGCGGCGGTCACCCCGGGCCGCGTACCAGTGCGGTGCTCGGCTGCGGACGGTGCCGGTCGGGCCGACGGCGGCTGGCTGTCGTCTAGGCCCGGCCGCTTCCGCCCTCAGCGGATCTGCCGCGGGCAGAATTGTTACGGCGACGCGCCGTCCAGCGGGCAGTCTGAAGGGGCCGGTCCCCCGGGCGCCTCCGGTCGCCCGCCGGCACTGTGGGAGGGCGCGCGATGATCGCTACGGGCGTACGCATGTTGGACGGTGGGCATCCGTCCTTCGACGACCAGGTGTTCAACCGGCTGCTGAAGGAGCGGATCATCTTCCTCGGCACCGAGGTGACCGACGAGTCGGCGAACCGGATCTGCGCCCAGATTCTGCTGCTCGCCGCCGAGGACGCCGACCGGGACATCTTCCTCTACATCAACTCGCCGGGCGGCTCGGTGAGCGCGGGAATGGCCGTCTACGACACCATGCGCTACGTCAAGAACGACGTGGCCACCCTGGCGCTCGGCCTGGCCGGCTCGATGGGGCAGTTCCTGCTCTGCGCCGGGACGGCCGGGAAGCGTTACGCGCTGCCCCACTCGCGGATCATGATGCACCAGCCGTCCGGCGGGATGGGCGGCACGGCTGCGGACATCACCATCCAGGCCGAGAACATGCTGCACGTGAAGCGGACCATGCAGGAGCTGATCGCCCGGCACAGCGGGCGCACCCTCGACGAGATCCAGCAGGACTGGGACCGGGACCGGTGGTTCACCGCCGAGCAGGCCCGCGAGTACGGCCTGATCGACAAGGTGCTCACCAAGGTCGCCCAGCTGCCCGAAGGCTGACCGCCCGGCCGGGTCGGGCGGCGGCCGGGCGAGCGGGGCCGAGCCGGCACGGCAGCCGGATCGGCCGGCACCGACGGCCGGCACCGCGGCGACGGGGGCGGCCGGGCGGTGACGCGCGGCGGCAGCCGACGATGGTCCCGCCGGCCGCCGCCGCGTTCCGCCGTCAGGGCAGATCGACGAAGTCGTCCAGGAAGTCTCGGGCGCTGTCGCTGTCCAGCCGGTAGGTGACGTTGGTGGCGTAGCAGGGGGCGTCGCCGGTGATCGTCGTGGCGGCGAGGAGCCGCTGCCCGCCGATGGTGAGGAAGTTCGGGCCGCCCGAGTCGCCGTAGCAGGCCCCGCCGTAGTCGCGGCTCTCGTTCATGGCGAGCCGTACCCAGGTGCTGTTGAGCGCGTTGAAGCCGACCTCCGCCTTCATCCGCACCCCGCCGCCCGGGTGGACGTGCCCGCCGGGCTCGCGCTGGGCCTCCGCCGTGCCGTACCCCATGACCTCCCAGCGGGCCGCGTCGAGCGCCCGGGAGCCGAGCGCGCCGAGCTGGCCGGCCGCCGGCAGGGTGGCCGGGGTGAAGTCCCAGCGCCGGTCCAGCTCGGCCGCCTGCGCGACGTCGAGGGTGACCACGGAGATGTCGTGCGAGTCGGCGGAGTTGCCCGGGTAGTCGGGGTGGACGTGCTCGGTGCCCTCGACGCCGACGGCGGCGGCCACCTGCGCCGGGCTGAGCCCGGCGGCCTTCGCAGCGGCCAGCTCCGCCTCCACGTCCTGGGCGAGCGAGACGTAGAAGCGGGCGCCCGGCGACCAGTCGGTGGTGCAGTGCGACGCGGTCAGGAAGACGTCGCGGTCGATCATGGTGCCGGAGCAGTACCAGTCCACGACGTCCGGCGTGCCGGGATCGCCGTCGCGGTCCCACTGCACGATCAGGGCGCCGACCTCGGTGCGCTCCGGGGCGGGCAGGGCGTTGTAGGTGTTGATCGCGGATGCCGGTGTGGCGGCGAGGACGGCCGCGGCGAGCGCCGCGGTGGTCAGCGTGGCGAAGAGTGCGGTACGACGCACAGGGTCCTCCGGTGTGAAACGGGAAGCGGCACCGGCGCCGGACGCGCCCCCTCGATCCGCGTCCGACCCGCGGTACGCGATGGCCGCAGGTGGCGGCCGTCGATATGCGGAGCCTATTCCCGGGGCTGGGAATATTCGCGGGCTGCAAGCGCAGCGTCTTGCCAGCGAATCTCGTTACATCCGGAGGCCCGGCCTTCCCGGTGGGCTGGCCTTCTCGTGGCGCCGGCGAAACACCGACTCCGGCTGTCGCCCGCGCCGTCGGCCCGCCCTCCCCGACACGCCCACGCCCCGTCCGGCGGCCTAGCTGTACTGCCCAGGGACGTTGGTCGAGATTGTGTGACGACACGATCTGATGTCGTAGGCAGGTGAAGGCCTCCGGTTGTGGAGTGGAGCTGTCTAG